>JALYGI010000222.1 GCA_030777185.1 Pseudomonadota bacterium | reverse complement strand
TTTCTCGCCGCCGCCGAGCCGCGCCTGCTGCCGGCGGGATTCAAGTTCTTCGATGGTGGTGGCCATGGAGAGTCGGTGCCCCGTTGATGTGCTCCTCCTTTTTCAGGACTTTGCCCGGAACGCAAATCGGTCCCCGAGTTCAGCGGCCGTGGAAGCGCGCCTGGTGCTTCTGAAGAAAGGCCGCGACCGCGGCTTTGAAGTCCTCGGTTCGGCCCGCTTCCCGCTGCGCCGCCCGCTCGGCGGCCAGGGCCTCGGTGAGCGAGAGCTGTTCGGAATTGCGGGCGAGCTTGCGAACGAGGCCAAGCGCGACGGTCGGCCCCTGGGCAAGGTTGGCGGCCAGCAGCGCTGCCTCGGAGGCGAGATGCTCGTCCTCGACGACGCGCGAGATAAGGCCCCAGTCCCGCGCCTGTTCGGCCGAAACGCGCTCTCCCAGCAGCATCATCTCCATCGCACGCGCCCGACCGGCGAGGCGGGGGAGGAGCCAGGTGGCTCCGGCATCGGGGATGAGCCCGATGTTGATGAAGGCCTGCAGGAAATAAGCCGAGCGGGCGGCGATCACGATGTCCGCGCACAAGGCGAGCGAGCAGCCGGCACCGGCCGCGGGGCCGTTCACCGCGGCAACGACGGGGATCGAGAGGTCGAACAGCGCCTCAATGAGCGGATTGAAATGCTTCTCCAGCGCCGCGCCCGCATCATCGGGCAGGCCGCCGCCGCTGACGAGGTCCGCGCCGCTGGAGAAGCCTCGCCCTTCGCCGGTGATCAGCAGGCAGCGGGCGTCCGAACGGCTGACCTGTTCGACCGCGGCGCGAAGCTCGTCCACCGTCTGGGCCGACATCGCGTTCAGCCTCTCCGGCCGCGCCAGCGTGATGGTGGCGACGGCGGCGGGGCCGGTCTCCAGCCGGATATGGTCGAAGCTCATCTCGGCGCTCCAGCCAGGCTGACGCGCCAGATCCTGTTGCCGACATCGTCCGCCACCAGCAGCGATCCGTCGCGCGCGATCTCGACGCCCACGGGCCGGCCCATCGCCTTTTCGTCCTTGCTGAGGAATCCGGTGAGCACGTCGACCGGCTGACCTGCGGGCTTGCCGCCGCTAAAGGGTATGAAGACGACCTTATAGCCGCTCCTCGGCTTGCGGTTCCATGAGCCGTGCTGGCCGACAAAGGCGCCATTCGCATATCCGGGGCCGAGCCGCGCACCGTTCGAAAAGGCGAGACCGAGCGAGGCGGTGTGGGCGCCGAGGGCGTAATCGGGCTTGATCGCCCTCGCCACCATGTCCGGGCGGGCGGGCTTCACGCGCTCGTCCACATTCTGGCCGTAATAGCTCCACGGCCAGCCATAATGGCCGCCGGGCCTGACGCTGGTCATGTAATCGGGGACAAGATCGCTGCCGATCTCGTCGCGCTCATTCACCGCCACCCAGAGGGCACGGCTTTCCGGGTTCCAATCCATTCCGACCGGATTGCGAAGTCCGGAGGCGAAGAGGCGGGTGGCGCCGGTTGCCGGATCGATTTCCAAGATCGCGGCGCGGTTCTGCTCCTCGCCCATGCCATGCTCGGCGACATTGCTGTTGGACCCGACACCGACATAGAGCCGGCTGCCGTCGGGGCTGGCGACGAGGCTCTTGGTCCAATGATGGTTCCGGCCGGCGGGCAGATCGGCGATCTTCCGCGGCGCCGCTTCAATCCGGGTGGCGCCTTCCTGATAGGGAAAAGCGACCAGCGCATTGGCGTTGGCGACGTAGAGCGTGCGTCCTACCAGAGCCATTCCGAAGGGCGAATAAAGGCCGGTGAGGAATGGGGTTCTGAGTTCGGCGACGCCGTCTCCGTCAGCGTCGCGGAAGAGGGTGATCCGGTTGGCGCTCGGCACCCCGGCGCCCGCCTTCTTCATCAGCTTGGCGGCGATCCAGCCCTTGATGCCGCCCTCTTTGTCTTTCGGCTTGGGCGGCTTGTTGGTTTCGGCGACGAGCACGTCCCCGTTCGGCAGCGCCAGCAACCAGCGTGGATGATCGAGCCCGTCCGCAAACGCGTTCACGTGAAGCCCTTGCGCCGCCTGCGGGGCGGCGCCCGCGGGCCAGCCGACCGCCTCCGCGATGTTGACGGTGGGAAACAAGGTTTTCACCGGCGCCGGGAGCTTCGGATTGGGTCCGATGCCCTGCGCGACTTCCAGCTCCGCGGATTCACCGCATCCGCCAAGAACAAAGGCCAGCGCGATCAATCCTGCGACGTTGCGCATATGGGCTCTCCTATTCGGCGAGGGCGGTCTCTTGCGGCGCGTGGAGCCGGAGGCGATTAACACGACGAGGATCGCTGTCGGTAACTTCGAGCCGCCAGCCGCTTGGATGCTGAACGATTTCCCCGAGCTGGGGAACATGCCCGGCGAGCACGACAGCGAGGCCGCCGAGCGTCTCGACATCCTCCTCGACGACGCCGAGCCGCGCATCGACGGTTTCCGCCACCTCTTCGAGCTCGGCGCGCGCGTCGGCGTCCCAGATGCCGTCCTCCAGCGGGATCAGCATGCTTTCGACCGCCTCGTCATGCTCGTCCTCGATCTCGCCGACTATCTCTTCGACCACGTCCTCGATCGTCACCAGGCCTTCGGTGCCGCCGAACTCGTCGACCACGATGGCGAGGTGGACCCGGTCCGCCCGCATCCGGGCGAGCAGATCGAGCACCCCCATCGATTCGGGCACGTAGAGCGGCGTTCGGATCAGCGCGGAGATGTCCTCGGGAGCGGGCGCGCCGCTCACTTGAAGCGTGAACACGTCCTTGATGTGGACCATGCCGATGCAGGCATCGAGGCTGCCTTCATAGACCGGCAGGCGGCTGTGCCCCGCCTCGGCAAAGGCGGCGACGAGCTCGTCAAAGCTGATCGTGTTCGGCACCGCGATGATGTCGCCGCGCGGGACCGAGATATCGTCGGCCGTCCGCTCGCCGAAATGGAGCAGGTTGCGGAGCATCTGCCGCTCGACAGGCGTAAGGTCGCCCACCGCGGGAACCTCGCCCTCGTGGCTTTCGATGGCTTCCTCGATCTGATCGCGGAGCGTGGCTTCGCCCTCGTCGCCGAAGAGGAGGGTCCTGAGACCGCTCCAGAAACTGCGCCCATTGCCCTGGGCGCTGCTACTCGAATCGTCAGGCATCAGCTTTGGGTTTGCACCTCATGTTCGGCATAGGGATCGCCAAGGCCAAGCGCCGCAAGCGCTTTGCGCTCGACGGCCTCCATGGTCTCGGCCTCGTCATCGCTGGTCTCATGATCATAGCCCAGCAGATGGAGCGTGCCGTGAACCACCAGATGGGCGGCATGTTCCTCCACCGGCACACCCTTGTCGGCCGCTTCGGACGCGCAGACGCCCTTGGCCAGAACAACGTCGCCAAGCAGTACCTCGCCGCCGTCGGCCATCGCGAGCGGCTCCAGCAGATCGGCCTCGAACATCGGGAAGGAGAGGACATTTGTCGGCTTGTTCTTGTTGCGGTAGGCGGCGTTCAGCGCCCTCACCTCATCGTCATTGGTGAACTTCACCGAAACCTCGACCGAAAGATCGCTTTCGATGAGCGCGCTGTGCTTCGAATTGGCGACCGCAGACTGCACCGCCTTTTGCGCGAGCGTCTGCCAGCGCGTCCGGCCCTCCCATTCGTCGTCTGCGTCGGCTTCGACGAGGATCATGCCCCCGGCCCCTCATAAGCTTCGACGATGCGCCCGACGAGCGGGTGACGGACGACGTCGCCCGCGTTGAAGCGGACGGTGGCGATTTTCTGAACGCCTTCGAGCCGCCCGACGGCGTCGGCCAGGCCCGACATGCCTGGATTGGGCAGATCGACCTGCAGCGGATCGCCGCACACCACCATGCGGCTGCGCATGCCGAAACGGGTGAGGAACATCTTCATCTGCGCCGGAGTGGTGTTCTGCGCCTCATCGAGGATGATGAAGGCGTCGGACAGCGTGCGGCCGCGCATGAAGGCGATCGGCGCGATCTCGATCTCGCCGCTGGCGATCCTGCGCTCGACCTGCTCGGCCGGAAGCATGTCGTAGAGCGCGTCGTAGAGCGGACGGAGATAGGGATCGACCTTCTCCTTCATGTCGCCAGGCAGAAAACCCAGCCGCTCGCCGGCTTCGACCGCCGGGCGCGAGAGGATGAGGCGGTCGACGGAGCCGCCGATCAGCTGCTGAACGGCCTGGGCGACGGCAAGATAGGTCTTGCCGGTGCCGGCGGGGCCCAGCGCAAAGATGAGATCGTCGCGGCCGAGTGCCTCCATGTACACGGCTTGGGTCTTGGAGCGCGGCACGATCGTCTTCTTGCGCGTGCGGATCATCACCTTGGGCGGCTCGGCCACATCGGTGGAGATGATGCCGTCGAGCGTGGGCTGGCCCGACATTGCGATCACCGCATCGACGGCGCCCTGATCGATATCCTGGCCTTCGCCGAGCCGGTTATACAGCCCCTGAAGCACGTCACGCGCGCGGGCAGCGGCCTCGGGCTCGCCTTCGATCTGAACGCGCGAACCCCGTGCGGCGATATAGACGCCGAGGCGATCCTCGATCGCCACCAGATTGCGGTCGAACTCGCCGAACAGCGGACCCAGGAGGTGGGGCTCGGCGAACTCGATCTCGAGCCGCGCACGCGGAGCAGTGGCTTCGGCGGCCTTTTTCTGGGCCATCAGGATTTCCCCGCGGCGGTGACGGATGGGAGGACGATCACGCTGCCTGCTTCACCAGCTCGGCCCCGGCCAGGCTGTTCGGCCCAGCGGACACGATCCTTACCTCCACAATGTCGCCAATCGCCGCGTTCGTCTGCAGGTGAACCGATTGCAGCCAGGGCGACTTGCCGATCAGCTGCCCCGGCTTCTTGCCCTGCCGCTCGAGCAGCACGGACGTGCGCCGCCCGACGCTCGCCCGGTTGAAGGCAAGTTGCTGCTCGCCAAGCAGAGCCTGGAGCCGTTGCAGTCGTTCGTCCATCACCTCGGCGGGCACCTGACCTCCCATGCCTGCGGCAGGCGTTCCCGGCCGCGGAGAATATTTGAACGAGTAAGCCTGCGCGTAGTTCACGGCCCGTACGATTTTGAGCGTGTCTTCAAAATCCGCGTCGATTTCCCCCGGAAATCCAACAATGAAATCGCCGGAGATCGCGATGTCGGCGCGGGCGGCGCGCACCCGCTCGATCATCGCAAGGTAGCTCCCGGCGCTGTGGCTTCGGTTCATCGCCTTGAGGAGGCGGTCGCTGCCGGACTGCACAGGAAGGTGCAGATAGGGCATCAGCGTCTCGACCTCGGCATGGGCGCGGATCAGGCCGTCGGTCATGTCGTTGGGATGGCTGGTCGTGTAGCGGATGCGCTTGAGGCCCGGAATGCGATCGAGCGCGCGGATTAGGTGATCGAGGCCGCGACCCTCCTCGTCCCGCCAGGCATTCACGTTCTGCCCGAGCAATGTGATCTCCCGGGCGCCCCGATCGACAAGAGCTTTGGCTTCGTCGACGACGGCCGCCCAGCCGCGCGAGATTTCGGCGCCCCGCGTATAGGGGACAACGCAATAGGTGCAGAATTTGTCGCACCCTTCCTGCACGGTCAGAAAGGCGCTTGGTCCCTGCCGTCGCCGCGGGGGCAGCGAGCCGAACTTGCTGATCGCCGGCATGTCGGTGTCGAGTGCCCGCCCTCCGCGCGCTGCCGCGGCCACCATCTGCGGAAGCCGGTGATAGGCTTGCGGCCCCACGACGATGTCGACGCTGGGTGCGCGGCGGGGGATTTCCTCGCCCTCCGCCTGAGCGACGCAGCCTGCGACCGCAATCATCGGGCGGGATCCATCCTCCCGCTTGAGGCGCCCGATGTCCGAATAGACCTTTTCCGCCGCCTTCTCGCGGATGTGGCAGGTGTTGAGCACTACGAGGTCCGCGTCGCCGCCGGCTGCGGCTGTAAGCCCCTGCGCTTCCAGCAGGTCCGCCATTCGCGCGCCGTCATAGGCGTTCATCTGGCAACCGAAGGATTTGACGTGAAAGGTCTTTGGATTCCGATCGTTCATCCGCGCGGCTATAGGCGATCAGCCCTTTCGGCGGAAGCGCCCGCCTGAAGCGCCTCGACGATCTCGCGCCGGCACCGCTCGGCCAGCGCCTTGCGGTCGCCGATCGCGGTCGGATCGATCGGTTCCAGGAAGCGGATCGTCACCAGCGCCGTGCCGGGCCTTGAGAGCACGCGCTTTGCATTGGCGGCGGCGGGCTCCTCGCCGATCCAGGCGATGTCGTGCGCGGCCGCGCCATAATCGAGCACCACGGGCTGGATCCGGATGCCGGGGAGCGGCGGGAAGAGTGAGGCGAGCAGGCTCGCGCGGAAGGGAAGGACTTCGACGCCGCCATCGGTGGTGCCTTCGGGGAACAGCGCCACCGGCTGTCCCGTCTGCAAGGCGGAGCGGAGCGCATCCGCCTGACCGCGCACGGCGTTTCGCTCGGTACGCGCGATGAAGACGGTATTGTTGAGGCTGGCGAGCCACCCGATCACGGGCCAGCGGGCGACATCGTCCTTGGACACGAACGCCGTCCCGCTCGCGCCGGCGAGCAGCATGATATCAAGCCAGCTCAGATGATTGGACACGAAGAGGACGTGGGAGCGAAGCGGCGTCCCGATGATGCGCGTGCGCATTCCTGCCGACCAGCCGACCCAGCGTAGGAAGCGCGGCGGCCAGGGCGAGCGGCGGCCGGCCAGCTTCCACAAATAATGGAGCGGCACGCAGACCAGCAGGCCCACGACGACCGAGGCGATGCGGAGGATCAGCCGCATGGCTCCCTGACGCTCAGCTCTTGCGGGAGAGGGCGACGCCGTACAATTCCATGCGGTGGTCGACCAGCCGGAAGCCGAGCTTCTCGGCGATTCGGCGCTGCAACGCCTCGAGCTCGTCGTCGACGAATTCGATCACGTTCCCGGTCTCCACATCGATCAGATGATCGTGATGAGTCTCATGAGCCGCCTCGTAGCGGGCGCGGCCGTCGCCGAAATCATGGCGCTCCAGGATACCGGCCTCTTCGAACAGCCGAACCGTGCGGTAGACGGTGGCGATCGAAATCCCGCTGTCGATCGCCGAGGCGCGCTCGTGCAGGGCCTCGACGTCCGGATGGTCCTCGGCTTCCGAAAGCACGCGCGCGATGATCTTGCGCTGCTCGGTGATGCGAAGGCCCTTCTCCGCGCACAATGCCTCAATGTCGATCCGGCGTGCCATAGTGGTGAGGCTTTAGCCAAAATCCGGTCGAGGTAAAGCGTGCCGAGGCCGCTCCAGGCGATTGAGCGCGCTTCTATTTCCTAGCGGCGCGGCGCCGCGTGGTGCCGAGGCCGATGCTCTTGGCGAGCGAGCGGCGCTGCTCCGCATAATTGGGCGCCACCATCGGATAATCGGCATTGAGGCCCCACTTCTGGCGATATTCGTCGGGCGTCATCTGATAATGCGTCATCAAATGCCGCTTCAGCATCTTCAGCTTCTTACCGTCTTCAAGGCAGACGATGAAGTCGGGCTTCACTGAAGAGCGGATGGAAACGGCCGGCTCCTGCTTCTTGGCTTCCGCTTCCCTGCCGCCGCCGGGAAGTCCGCTCAGGGCGTTGTGCACTTGCTGGATAAGGGCCGGAACATCGTTCACTGCCACGCTATTGTTGCTCAAATGAGCAGATACAATGTCAGCTGTAAGAGAGATGAGCGTATCGGTGGGGTTGGTGGGGGTTTCCATCGGTAAGCCTGTCACGGGGGGGTGGGCGGCAATAGAGCCTGAGACTGCACAAATGGTCAGTTGAGAAGCGTTTGACAAGCTGGGAAATACCGCAGGTGAATAAATTCCGGATTCAGGCCTCTTCGGCCCTTCTTGCCAAGGTCAAGGCGTCGTAAATTTGGCCATCTTGACCTGTATAATAATTTTTTCGGCGGCCAACCTCGGAAAAGCCGGCGCTGCGATAGAGTTTGATTGCCGGATTGCCGTCCCTGACTTCGAGATAAAGACGCTGGGCGCCTCTGGCGGCGGCGATTTCGACGAAGCGCTGAAGCAGTCTGCGCCCGACGCCGGCTCCCTGGCTGCTGCGCTTGACGGCGAGCAAGAGCAGCTCCGCCTCGCTTGCCACCACCCGCCCGAGCGCGAAGCCGAGCGTGGAACCGCCATCGCGTGCGACCGACAGCCACACGCCCGGCATTGGGATGAGGCCGGCGCATTGGGGCGCCGTCCAGGCCTCGCCATAAGCCGGATCGAAGCTGTCGTTCATGACGAGCATGACTTGGTTGAGATCGAGGATGCCGCCCTCATTGACGGTGATCGCGTTCATTGCATCGGCTTGGCGTCTGGCGGGCGGCCGTAGATCGGCCGCGCCGGCAGGCTCTGGAGCAGGGGAGGAAGGAGAGCCGCGTCGGCAGCGCGCGGCAAAGCGTCGAACGCCTGTCCGAACCCCCGCGCGCTCACCAGCGCCTCCGCCCCCGAACCGTAGACGTGCGGGGCGGAGGCTGAAGCGGCAGCCTCTTCCGGAGGAAGGGAGCGAAGCTCGTCCAAGGGCAGGAGCGGTTCACGGGCATAGCTTTGAACGAAAAGCTGCCCATGTCCGCCGTGGAGCGCAACCGCAATCTCGTTGCCCTCGGCCGCCGCGGCGATGACCGCGAGCGAAGAATAGCCGGACAGCTGCGCCCGCCAGCCGATCGCGAGCCCGTGCGCCGCGGCGAGGCCGACCCGGACACCGGTGAAGCTGCCGGGGCCGCAATCGACGAGGATGGCCCTCGGGCGGCGCCCGCGCAGCAGCTCCTCGATCATCGGCACGAGTCGTTCGGCATGGCCGCGGCCCACCAGTTCGTGCCGCTCTTCAAGCACTTCTTCTCCGTCGATCAGCGCGACCGAGCAGGCCGCCGTCGCGCTGTCGATCACCAGCAGCATGGCCGGCTAGATGGCCTCGACCTTCTCGACCTCGGGAACATAGTGCTTGAGGAGGCTCTCAATCCCGTTCTTCAACGTCATTGTGGAAGAAGGGCAGCCGGAGCAGGCGCCCTGGAGAGCGAGAAAGACGGTGCCCTGCTGGAAGCCGCGATAGACGATGTCGCCGCCATCCTGCGCCACCGCCGGCCGCACGCGGGTGTCGATGAGCTCCCGGATCTGAGCGACGATCTCGGCCTGCTCCGGATCGTCCGAAGTTTCGCTGTCGGGGGCGATCGAGATGCCGGCGGCGGTGCCGGGCTTGAACAGGGGGGCGCCGCTCGAGAAATGGTCGAGCAGAACAGTCAGCACCTGCGGCTTGAGATCCCGCCATTCGACGCCGGGGGCCGCCGTTACGGAGATGAAGTCGCGGCCGAAGAAGACCCCTTCGACGTCCCCGGTCGAGAAGATCGCGTCTGCGAGCGGCGAGGCCTCTGCATCTTCCGGAGTCGCGAAGTCGCGGGTTCCCGCCGTCATCACCGCCTGGCCGGGCAGGAATTTGAGAGTCGCCGGATTGGGCGTCGGTTCGGTCTGGATCAGCATGGATCCCATGTGGTCCGCGCGCGTGCGGCGATCAAGTCCAACTGAACCTCGCCTAACAAGCGAGTTCAGGAGAGGCTCAAACTCAAGCCGTTAAAAGGTGTCGGATGGGTGGCGGCCGGTTGCGTCTCTTTCGCCGCCACCCCAGTCGATTTCAGGAGCTCGTGATGCGTAAGCTTGTTCTGGGCCTTTCCGCCGCCGCCCTCACGGTTCCCGCCATTCCCGCCGCGGCGCTTGCCTATGCCCCGCAGCAGCAGCAGCAGCAGCAGACGTGGCGCGGCCAGGACGGGCGGCTCTATTGCAAGCGGCCGAATGGGACCACCGGCCTCATAGTCGGCGGCGCGGCGGGCGTGCTCGCCGGCCGCGCGGTCGATACCCGCGGCAACCGGACCACCGGGACCGTCCTTGGCGGCGCGCTCGGGGCCCTGCTCGGCCGTCACCTCCAGAGGAATGTGATCAGCCGCTGCCGCTGAACGCGTGGATCAGGCCCTTTCACATGGCCCACCGATAGACAAAGGCCGCGTTCCTCCACATATCGGGCCAGTGAAGTTCCTGTTTCTTTCCCTGAACCTAGGTCTCCTCAGCGCTCTCGGCTTCGAGCCGTTGGGGCTATGGCCGCTCACGCTTGCGAGCTTCACCTTCCTCGCCTGGACGGTCGAGCGCGCACCGAGCCTGCGCAGCGCTTTGGCGCGGGGCTATTGGTTCGGCGTCGGCCAGTTCGTGCTGGGGCTCAATTGGATCGCGACCGCCTTCACCTTTCAGGCGAAGATGCCGCCCTGGCTCGGCTGGGTCGCAGTGGTGCTGCTCTCGCTCTATCTCGCGGTCTACCCGGCGGCCGCGGCTGGCCTAGCCTGGCGTTGGGGCAGGGCGCGAACGGTCGTACTGGTGCTCGTGCTCGCCGCCGCATGGATGGTCACCGAGTGGCTGCGGGCGTCGATGTTCACCGGCTTTGCCTGGAACCCGGTCGGCGTGGCGCTGCTGCCGACCTTCCTGCGCGAGGCGGCCACTATCGTGGGCACCTATGGACTGTCGGGAATATTGGTCCTGCTCTCGGGGGCATTGCTGTTGCTCACGAAGCGGCATTGGCGGAGCTCAGCGGCGATCGCGGCCGGCACGTTGTCGCTGGGCGTGGCCGGGGACATCATGCACGCCGCCCCTGATGGGCCTCCCGGACTGCCGCTCCGCATCGTGCAGCCGAATATCGGGCAGGACACCAAATATAACGCAGCCTTGGTCGCCGAGAATTTCCAGCGCCTGTTCCGGCTGACCGGCCAGGCCGGCACGGAGAAGCGGCTCGTGCTTTGGCCGGAGGTGGCGGTGGTCGAGCCGCTCATTGACGAGCGCTCCCACCCACTCGCCGGGCAGGCGGCCGCGGCGGTTCGCGAAACGGTCGCCCGTTCGATCGGGCCGGCCGATATTCTGCTTACCGGAGGCATCGAGTTTCGCTCCGCCGATGGAGTCCGGCTGACCAGCGCCACCAACAGCGTGTTCGCGATCGATCGCTCCGGGCGGATCTTCGGCCAGTACGATAAAGCCCATCTGGTGCCTTATGGCGAATATCTGCCGATGCGGCCGATCCTGTCGGCAATCGGCATCTCGGAGCTTGCGCCCGGCGCGGTGGATACGGATCCTGGGCCCGGTCCTAGAACATTGACGATCCCGGGCGTCGGCCGCGTCGCAATGCAGATCTGCTATGAGATCATTTTCTCGGGCCATGTCGTGGCGTCGGGCACGCGCCCGGACTTCATCTTCAATCCCTCCAACGATGCCTGGTTCGGCCGCTGGGGCCCGCCGCAGCACCTTGCTCAGGCACGCCTGCGGGCGCTGGAGGAGGGCCTGCCGGTGCTCCGTTCCACCCCGACCGGCATCTCGGCCGTGGTGGATGCCGAGGGCCGGCTGCTTCACAGCCTGCCGTGGCGCACGGCCGGCGTGATCGACGCCGCGCTCCCCGCCCCGAAGCCGCCGACTCTCTTCGCGCGGGGCGGCAATGTGCTGCCCTTCCTGTTCGCGTTTTTGCTCGCCGGCCTTGCCATTGCAGTCGGTCGCAAACGGAGCTAGGGCCGCACATAAAGATATCTTTATATCCATATCTCCACCGCTCGGAAGGCAATTCCCCTCGATGCGCAGCTCCTATCTTTTCACGTCCGAATCCGTTTCTGAAGGGCATCCGGACAAGGTCGCCGACCAGATCTCGGACGCGATCGTGGACTTGTTCCTGTCGAAGGATCCGGAGGCCCGCATCGCCTGCGAAACGCTGACGACCACGCAACTCGTGGTGCTGGCGGGCGAGATACGCTGCCGCGGGGTTTATGAGAATGGCGAGTGGGCGCCGGGCGCGCAGGAGGAGATCGAGCGGACGGTGCGCGAGACGGTGAAGCGCATCGGCTACGAGCAGGAGGGTTTCCACTGGGAGACCCTGCGCTTCGAGAACAATCTTCATGGCCAGTCGGTCGACATCGCCGCCGGCGTCGACGAGAGCGGCAACAAGGACGAGGGTGCGGGCGATCAGGGCATCATGTTCGGCTACGCGACCGACGAGACTCCGGACCTTCTACCCGCCACCCTTTATTATTCGCACCGCATCCTCGAGCGGCTGGCGGCCGACCGCCATTCCGGCGCAGCGTCGTTCCTCGAGCCCGACGCGAAGAGCCAGGTGACGCTGCAATATGAAAATGGCGTTCCGGTCCGTGCCAGCGCAATTGTGGTCTCCACCCAGCATATTGCCGAGCTCAGCAATGACGAGGGGCAGGCGAAGCTCCGCGACTATGTGAAGGCCGTGCTTGCCGACGTGCTTCCGGCGGGTTGGCTTCCGGGGGAGGAGGCGATCTTCGTCAATCCCACCGGCAATTTCGAAATTGGCGGCCCGGACGGCGATGCCGGCCTCACTGGCCGCAAGATCATTGTCGATACTTATGGCGGCGCGGCTCCGCATGGCGGCGGCGCCTTTTCAGGCAAGGACCCGACCAAGGTCGATCGCTCCGCCGCCTATGTCAGCCGTTACCTTGCCAAGAATGTCGTCGCCGCGGGCCTGGCGAAGCGCTGCACCATCCAGCTTTCTTATGCGATCGGCGTCGCCGAGCCGCTGTCGCTCTACGTCGACCTGCACGGCACCGAGACGAACGGCGTCGCTGCTTCCGATCTGGAGCGGGTGCTCCCATCGCTCGTCAAGCTGACGCCGAAGGGCATCCGCACCCATCTCGGCCTCAACAA
>JALYGI010000221.1 GCA_030777185.1 Pseudomonadota bacterium | reverse complement strand
GTCAGCGTCGCGGCGGTTCCACCGAGCAGGAGGGCGGCGGTAATGCCATAGACGTAACGCACTGTGATATTCTCCTCGTCATCTTCGTGCCCGAACGAGCGGGCAGAGCAGCCTGAAATCCCCGCTTCAGGCTATGATATGCGGCTGAACGGAGTTTGAATGAGCGAGGCCATTACCTCCTCTCCTCATCGCCTTCCGCGAAACTCCCTGAGATAATCGTTGCTGGGCGAGAGGACGATGCTGGAACGCCCCATCTCCTTGCCCGTCCCGTCGTTGATGAAGGTTGTCTCGTAAGATTGCATGGCCCGGTAGAAATCGTAGAAATCCGGATCCTTGCCGAACGCCTCCGCATAGGTGTTGGCCGCTTCGGCATCGGCCTCGGCCCGAATGATCTGCGCCTGCTTCAGCCCCTGGGCGCGGATCGAGCGCGCCTCCTGCTGGCGTGCCGTGATCATCCGCTGGTATGCGGATTCGAGCGGCGTTCCCTCGGGCAGGTCGGCGCGCTTGATGCGAACGTCGACGATCTCGGCGCCATATTGGGCGGCGACGCGGTTCAGCGCCCGCTGGATATTGTCCATCATCTGCCCACGCTCGGGGCTGAGCAAAGCCGCAAACGGGCGGCGCCCGAGCTCATTGCGAAGCGCAGAGCCGAGGATCGGCTTCAGCTGTTCGCTGACCCGCTCTTCCGTGCGGGCGGAGATGAACATCCTCAGCGGATCCGTGATCCGATAGCGCGCAAAGGCATCCACCTGGAGCCGAAGCTGATCGGTCGAGAGCACCTGCTGACGGTCCATCTCGACCGACAAGATGCGCTTGTCGATCCAGTGGATCTCCTCAACGAACGGGATGCGCGCGATGACGCCAGCACCCGTCTGACCGAACGGTATGCCGGCCTGGTAAGGGTTGATGATCCGTTGCGGGTCGCCAAACCTGACGATCACCGCCTGCCTCGTCTCGGGCACAACCGAGAAGGTGCTGGCGGCGAGGATCAGCAGAAGGATCAGGGCGAAGGCGAGCGCAATCGGGTTGCGCATCAGGCGCGCAGTCATCGGCCGGTTCCCTCGGTCGTGGTGGTGGGAGGAGCGGAACGCCTCTGCACCTCCGGCAGCGCAAGATAGGGCGTTACCCCCGGCGCCTCGACAACCGTCTTGTCGACCTTCGCCAGCACCTTTTCCATCGTCTCGTAATACATGCGGCGGCGGGTCACCTCGGGCGCGGCCTTGTACTGGACATAGACCTTGTCGAACGCAGCGGCCTCGCCTTGCGCCTTGGCGGTCAGCTGCAGCGCGTAGGCGCGCGCGTCATTGATAAAGGACTGGGCCTGCTGCTGGGCGGCCGAGACTTCCTTGAAGGCATCGTTGACGGCGGCCGGCGGATCCGACTGCTTGATCGCCACGCCCTGGACCCGCACGCCGGCGCGATAGTCGTTGAGGACCTGCTGCATCACCTGCTGGACGCGCTGCTCGATCTCGCTACGCCCGGCGCCGATCGCTTCCTCTAAGGTCACGCCGGCGACCACGGCGCGCATAGCAGTCTCCGCGACCTCGCGGATCGTCTGCTCCGGATCCTTGATCTGGAATAGGTAGCGCTCGGGGTCACTGATGTTCCAGCGCACGGAATAGGCAAGGTCGATGATGTTCTGGTCGCCGGTGAGGATCAGATTCTCGCTGCTGCTGTCGGTGCTTCCCACATCGACCGTGCGGATCTCCTGAACGTCGACCTTCTCGACATGGTCGATTGGCGAGGGGAGGCTGAACTTCATTCCGGGCTGCAGCGTGCCCGCATAGCTGCCGAACCGGGTGATGACGCCAGCTTCCTGCGGGCCGATGCGGTGAACGCTGGTAAAGAGCAGCCACAGAAGCAACGCGATGCCAAGCCCATAAAGCCAATAAGGCCGTCCGTCCTGCTGGGGGAAGCCGCCGCCGAAGCGCGCCTTGCTCTTCCTCAGAAACTCATCGAGCGAGGTGATGTTGCCGCCGCCCGGCTGTGGCCGCCGCGGGGGCTGACCCCAGGGATTGCGTGGACCGCCTCCGCCACCCGAGCCGCCTCCGCCGCCCGTGCCCCAGGGTCCGCCCTTGTTCTCGTTCAGCATGGCGCCAAGCCGCGCGCCCCACCCGGATAATCTGATCATGGAACCTTTATAGGGATCGGCCGGGCGGAAAAACAGTGGCATCGCGCGTGAGGATGCCTATCGGTCCGAACATGAGCGAGACCAAGACGATCATCGAGGCACTGGCCCGCTTCCCCGAGCTGGCGGAAAGCGGGCGCATCTCCGCACCGCGCCTGAAGGAAGGCGTCGCCAGCCTGATCCTCGACGTCACCGGACTTTCGGCGGAGGAACGGGCCGGGCTCGAGCGCCGCATCCGCGCAGCTTTGGTGGGCGCTCCCGGCATCTCCGAAGTCCGGATCGCCATGACCGCCGACAAAGTCCAGCGGACCCTGATCGCGATCGGAAGCGGCAAGGGGGGGGTCGGCAAGTCCACGCTTTCCGCCAATCTCGCCATCGCTCTTGCAAGAGCGGGTCGGAAGGTCGGCCTGGTCGATGCAGACATTTACGGCCCCTCCCAGCCGCGCATCATGGGCAACAACCAGCGGCCCGAGTTGATCGACAAGCTGATCGTTCCGGTCGAAGCGCACGGCATCCGCATGCTCTCGCTCGGCCAATTGGTTGAGGAAGGAAGTGCGCTCGCCTGGCGAGGGCCGATGGCGGCAAGCGCCCTCGGCCAACTGGTCGACGCCGATTGGGGCGACACCGAAATGCTCGTCGTCGATCTCCCCCCCGGCACGGGCGACATCCAGCTCTCGCTCATTCAAAAATGGAAGCCTGCCGGCGCCGTGATCGTCTCCACGCCGCAGGACCTCGCGCTGATCGACGCCACCCGCGCAATCGACCTGTTCCGAAAGATGGACGTGCCGATCCTCGGCCTGGTCGAGAACATGTCCGGCTATGCCTGCCCGCATTGCGGCGAAATCTCCGACCCGTTCGGAGCGGGCGGCGCGGAGGCGGCGGCCAAGGTCATGTCGATCCCGTTCCTGGGCCGGGTGCCGCTCACCCTTTCGATCCGGCGCATGTCGGACGCGGGGACGCCGCCCGCCGCCGGCGACGGCGAAGAGGCCAAGCCGTTCCTTGAGATCGCGCAGCGGCTGATCGAACAGCTGAACCCGAAGCGGGAGATGGCGTTCTGAAGGCAAGGAGATCAGGGTCCAGACCTGTACTTAATGAGGCCGTGATGGTACCAAGGAGGGATGAGCCCGCAAGGAGAGCGCGCGAAGGC
>JALYGI010000220.1 GCA_030777185.1 Pseudomonadota bacterium | reverse complement strand
TCTGGTTCGCACGATCATCGGCGGGGGCGGCGACTGGCGCGGCTTCCACATCTTCGCCGGATCGCAGGCGCTCGACGCCGGCGCGCTGATCGAGGCGCAGCGAGCGACGCTCGAGCTAGCCGGGGCGCTCTCCGCCGAAATCGGCGCCAACCCGCCTATGGTCAATCTCGGCGGGGGTTTCGGCATTCCCTATTTCCACGGGGAGACGCCGCTCGATATCGAGGCGGTGGGTCAGGCGCTCATTCTTGAGCTGAACAACCGACACGAAATCCTTGCAAACACGGGTTTTGCGATCGAGCTCGGCCGTTGGCTGGTTGGCGAGGCCGGCGTTTACCTGACCCGCATCGTCGATCGAAAGGTGAGCCACGGCAGGACCTTCCTCGTGACCGATGGCGGCATGCACCACCAGCTCGCAGCATCGGGCAATTTCGGCCAGGTAATCCGACGCAATTATCCGGTGGCGATCGCCAGCCGAATGAGCGAGGCCGCGACGGAAGAGGCCAGCATCGTCGGCTGTCTCTGCACGCCGCTCGACCGTCTGGCCGATGACGTCATGGTGCCACGCGCCGAAGTGGGGGACATCGTCGCGGTCTTCATGGCCGGTGCCTATGGCCTTTCGGCCAGCCCGCAGGCTTTTCTCGGCCAGCAGGCGGCGCTCGAAATGGTGGTCGGCACAGCTATTTAGCCTTCGCCCGAAGTTCGTATCGTTCTGGGACGGCCCCCGAAAACGGCTTGTTCCTAACCGTAATTTTACCTCTTCAAGCCAAAGCAGAAGCCAAAGCTGTGCTCGATCCGCTCCGGATCCGTGCAGCGGCAGCGCTCTGAAGAGGATCGAACCATGCGTGTATCGCTCGAGTACAAAGCGGTTTTCAAATCGGCTCTGGCCCTTGGCGCCGCGGCCACGGCACTTGCCGGATGCAGCACGACGTCAACCACCGGCAACTCGCTTCCCGCCGCCACCTTCGTCGGCCAGGGGCAGCAGGAGGTCAGCGAGGAATATATTATCGGACCGCTCGATGAGCTGACCGTGTTCGTGTGGCGCAACCCTGAGCTTGGCGCCAAGGTGCAGGTCCGTCCCGACGGCCGCATCACCACGCCGCTGATCAGCGAGATGACGGCAGTGGGCAAGACGCCCGCGCAGCTGGCCGGGGACATCAAGAAAGTCCTCACGCAATACATCTCCGATCCGCTCGTGTCGGTAATGGTTGACAAGTTCCAGGGCACCTTCTCGCAGCAGATCCGCATCGTCGGCGCCACCGAGAAGCCGGCCTCGCTGCCCTACCGGGCGAACATGACGCTGCTTGACGCCATGATCGAGGTTGGCGGCCTCTCCGAATTCGCCGCTGGCGACCGCGCCCGCCTCGTCCGCCACGACAGGGCGACGGGCAAGCAGCGCGAATATGATCTCAAGATCTCCCGGCTGATCAAGCGCGGCGACACCAGCGCCAACGTGCGGCTCGAGCCGGGTGACGTCATCATCATTCCGGAAAGCATGTTCTGAAGACCTGATCGGCCAGCCGCCCCCTCATCCAAGGACAGCCTCGTCGATGGACGGACTTTATAACCAGCTTCGGATCGCCTACCATCAGGTGTGGACGCGCAGATGGCTTGCCCTGGGCGTTGCCTGGGGCCTTTGCCTTGCCGGCTGGCTTGCGATTGCGCTGATCCCGAACAGCTATGAGTCCAAGGCGCGGGTGTTCGCGCAGATGCAGTCGATCCTGCCCCAGCAGATGGGGATGACTCCGGCCGACCGGCAGACCGACCTCCTGCGCATCAAGCAGAGCCTGACCTCGACCGAGAATCTGCAGAAGGTGGTCCGCCGCACGGACCTCAACCTGCTCGTCGGGTCGGAAGCGGACCTTGCCGCCCAGGTCGCCAAGCTTCGTGAGAGCATCAAGATAAGCGCGCAGATCGACAATCCCAACATGATCGAGATCAGCGCGACCTCAGGCGTCGGAGGCTTCTCCAACGCGCAGAATGCCCGCACCGCCGCCGGCATCGTCCAGAGCCTGCTCGACCTATTCATCGAGGAAAATCTCGCCGGCACCCGGGCCGAAACGGGCCAGTCGCTGGAATTCCTGGATCAGGAGCTGAAGCGGCGGGAGGTGCAGCTCCAGGAGGCCGAACAGCGCCGCGTC
>JALYGI010000219.1 GCA_030777185.1 Pseudomonadota bacterium | reverse complement strand
CTCGTCCGGCTGCCTCGAAATAGCGCATCAGGAACACGGTATCGGCGAGATAGGTGACATCCACCGGCGACTTCATGTCGCCGACGAGGCCGTGCTGGGCGACGGTGAGGAAGGTCGAAGCGCCTTGGCGGTTCAGATATTGGAGCAGCTCGTGCATGTGGAGGATCAGCGCCTGCTCCTCGGGCATGGCTGACTGGTAGCCATTGAGGCTGTCGACCACGACCGTGCGTGCGCCAAAGATCTCGACGCTGTCGCGTACGCGCTGCGAGAATTCTCCCGGCGTCATCTCGGCTGCATCGACCTGCTCGATCATCAGCATTCCGCCCTCCACCAAAGCCGGCATGTCGATGCCGAGGCTCCTGGCGCGGTCGAAAAGAAGGCCGAGCTCCTCGTCGAAGATGAACATCGCCGCCTTGTCACCGCGCTGAATGGCGGTGAGGGCGAAATTGAGCACCAGCACAGATTTGCCGGTTCCCGCGGGCCCAAGGACGAGCGTGCTTGAGCCGCACTGGATGCCGCCGCCCAACAGTGCATCGAGCGCAACGTTCCCGCTGGCGCAGGTCGCACGGTTGAATTTGGTCTTGTGCTCGGCCGCGACCAAGCGCGGAAAGACGCGCACGCCACCCGTCTCGATCACGAAGTCGTGAAAGCCGCCGCGGTAGCGCTGCCCCCGATATTTGATCACTCGGAGCCGCCGCCGCTCCGCGCCATAATCCGGCGACAGCTCCTCGAGCCGGATGACGCCATGGGCTACACTGTGGACCGTCTTGTCGTTCGTCTCCGTCGTCATATCGTCGAGCATCAGCACGGTTGCCCCGTGCTTCGAAAAATAATGCTTCAGCGCGAGGATCTGGCGCCGGTATCTTAGCGAACTTTGCGCAAGCAGGCGGATCTCCGAAAGGCTGTCGAGGACAACCCGGTCCGGCATGGCCCCCTCCATCGCATCGAATATCCGCTTGGTGGTTTCGCCGAGCTCGAGATCGGACGAATAAAGAAGGCTCTGCTGCTGTTGCTCGTCGAGAAGGCTCTCTGGGGGTACGAGCTCGTAAATCTTGATGCCGTCGCCAAGGCTCCAGCCGTGCGACTCCGCGCCTTCGCGAAGCTCGATCTCGGTTTCGGACAAGGTGATGTAGAGGCCGCGCTCGCCCCTATCCGCCCCATCCATCAGGAATTGGGTTGCGATCGTTGTCTTTCCCGCGCCGGGCGCTCCTTCAAGGAGAAAGAGACGGCCTCGCCTCAGCCCGCCCGAGAGAACGTCATCGAGGCCGGCAACGCCGGTCGGTGCCTGTCGCGATCCTTCTTCTCTTGCCACGTATCTCTTCCTGCACGCCTCGCGGCCGGGACCGGCGCAGCTCGAGGCAATGATGATCGGCTCGAAGCCCAATGCCGCTGGTCGATTACACCAAAGACCCAGAGCAATAATGCAAGTTGGACGGCGCGCCATCCGGAAAGTTGCAAGGCCAAGCACGTGTGCGGCCGAGGCTGCCTGGACGAGCGGCCGAGGCTTCGCGTCCGAACGCCCGCTCCTTTGGCAAATGAGTCGCTGGCCCGCGTCCTAAGGTGACGGACTTAGTCGCTCCCGTGCTCGGTCGAGCCAGTATATGCGACCGGCCAGGGCTGCTTTCGCGCTTTCCTTCACAAGGTCGCCAAACACCCCTTCCGCCTCGGCAGGCCAGTGCACGACCTCCTGAAGCTTCACCGCAAGGCGCCTCTTTGCAGACTCGATCCACTCAAGCTGCTCTTCCTTCGATAAAAGCTCGAACGCCTGCAGCTTTTTTCGCAGAGGGTCGTGGAGCAGGTCGTGCTCGGGGCGCATCGTTAGAACCCACTCCTTGAGAGCCTGCCTGAGGTCCTTCTGAATCCGGTGCACGGCAAAAGCTGGTCAAAAGCGACAAGCGCCTTTGCGGCATCGCCTCCATTCAGGCTGGGGTCAGCGGGTAGAGTTCAGGTTCTTCCCCGTTGCGCCAGCGGATGTAAGGCGCGTGCTGAACGAACTACGCTTGGTTCAATGGAGGTAGAGATGACGAAACTTTGTGCCACGGCAGCGGTGCTGCTCATGTCAACCACGTCGGCCTATGCTGCCGCACCTGAGGCCGTCTCGAAGGCCGTCGCGTCCTGCTGTTCTGCACTTGCAGCGTGCTGCGAAGCGGTGTTGGCCTGCTGCGGCTAACCGAGGCTAGGTAGCAGAGGAATGGTGTCGCGGGCGGTCGTGAGGCCGCCTGCCAAAGCTTGAACCTATGGCAGCGCAGGGGGGCGCTACTGAAGGCCTGTAGCGGCAGCCCACGCGGCAAAAGCCGCGAATGGGAGGGTGGCAACCCAGGAGAGAAGGACGCTGCGGAACACCGGCCCGCTGGTTGTGTCGGCTCCCAGGTCGACGCCGGCAATCGAGCCTACCGCCACGTGCGTCGTTGAGACCGGAAGGCCGAACTTGCTGGCAAGAAGAACCAGCCCCGCTGTGATGATGTTAGCCTAGAGCCCCTGGGCCTGCTCCAGCAGTCGCTCGAGGAGGCATGGCTGACCTCCACCTCCGCTTGTCTACGGGCGCGTCTACTCGCGAAGCTTTTCGCCCTCGCTTTTGCTGCGTCTCAAACCCGTGTCTTTGTTGAGCCCAAGCCTGTGCTGCTCCGCAGGCGAAGAGCCGCTAGGAGCCATGCCGAGGCGCAGCCGCCAGTCGCGGACCATCAGCTTCGCATCGGCAAACCATGCGGATGGGGCCTCGTAGCCGAAGGCGCGGAACTCCCCCGGCTCTACTTTGCCTTTGCCGCCGACGAATTTTGCGAAGCGGGACACCCATTGGTCGAAGCCGCGCATGAACCCGTCTTCCCCGATCATGTGCTCTGCCTGGTTCTCGCTGTAGGGGCGTCCGACGCCCGTCGCTCCATAGGTCCAAAGCTCGTCCGGAACCTCGATGCCGCTGTACCGGGACTGCCATACCAATGGCGCGTAGGCGTCTCGCATTGCTTCGAACGGCTCCTTGGACCGATCAAACCAGGATTTGTGCCGTAGGATCTTCGGCCGACCATCCTCGTCGAGTTCGCTGCCGCCGTCATCTCCGTAGCAGAAGAAAGCGGCGGTGCGTCCCTCCAGGTGGTTGCGAGTTAGCTCCCGCCACCGAGGCTCTTTTTCGAGCTTCATAGCCAGCTCCGGATCCTTGTGCTCGATGAGATCCTCACGCGGGTTTCCGCCGCTCATGCAGACGAGCCGATCGAACATCAGCTTCAGATTTGAGGTCGGACCATACCAATTTACTGGACCGATGATCGCCCAGGCGTCTGCAAGATCGAGCCTCGCGTAGAGGTCCAGGTCCCACATGAGGTCCGGCTCGGCTTTGTCGTCTTTCTTGTAGCAGTTGCATGGCCAGACGCAGAGGGCCATCGCCGTCGACACACAGGCGTTGCAGCTTTGAATGCGAGCACGAGCATAAACGTTGCCGAGGTCCTCGTAATCGATCTCCCACTCGTGCGGCAGCGCATCGGCCATTCGAAGCATCAGCGCTCGAGACTTGGAGTCGACGCCGGGACAATTGTGCTGGCGCCGGTCGGAGCCTGCGATGATGAGGATCCGAAACGGGCGCTCGGAAGGAGCCAGGTGGCCGTTGCTGTCGTCGGGTCGCATAAGTTTTCAACGGCTGGGGAGGGTTGTGGTGCCAGCCACTGGCGGCACGAAAATGCCTGGCGGCGCTCCCTCTCTCGCGCGGTTCGCACAAGTAGCCGGACGACCTCCCCCCGCCATTGCTGACTCAAAGCAGCTCGAGGTGCCGGTGCACGAAGAATCTCCTGTGCAATATGAGGCGCATGAGCTCAACCGGATCCTCGCCGATGCCTGCTTTCCGGCTCAGCTCCAAGACGCGCCGTCCAGCATGGCCAGACGTAGCGGCTCAGCGCCGATAAGACTGCCGCTTCTTCTTCTACTCAGAACGAAACGCTGGTTCGCCTCGTTCACGCGGGTATGTCCGCCGAACCCCTGCCCCGAACAACCATCCCCATTTTGCTTGTCGTCGCGTTGGACCTCACGATCCTATGCGCAATCCTCGTTTGGTGGGTCCTCTGATGCGGGGAGACATTCCTGCACCCGCTGGCACCCGCCTGCACAGGCCGCCACCCTCTGCGCTGCGGCGTTTTCTCAAGAGCGAGGCATCGGGCGGACTTTTGCTCATGGCCGCCGCGGCCCTTGCGCTTGCCGCCGCCAACAGTCCTTTGGCCGAAGTCTATCACCACGCGCTCGAAACCCGG
>JALYGI010000218.1 GCA_030777185.1 Pseudomonadota bacterium | reverse complement strand
GACGCGATGCGCACGATCGGGCTCTCGCCGATGGATGCTTTGGTCCTGCCCCGGGTGCTCGCGGCCACCGTGATGATGCCGCTGCTCGGATTTTATTCGGCGATCCTCGCCATCATCGGCGGCGGCCTTCTCTGCTGGATCGCGCTCGACATTCCGCCGGTCACCTTCGTGCAGCGGATCAACGAGGTGGTGCCGATGACGGACCTCTGGCAGATGCTGATCAAGGCGCCGGTGTTCGGCTTCATCATCGCCATGGCGGGCTGCTTCCAGGGCATGCAGGTCGAAGGAAATGCCGAGGCGGTGGGCCAGCGCACCACGGCGGCGGTCGTGCAGGGCATTTTCCTGGTGATCGTGCTCGACGCCATCTTCGCAGTATTCTTCACATCGATTGGATGGGTGTGAACGAGACCGATCCGATCATTCAGGTGCGCGGCCTGAAGAACATCTTCGGCACTCAGGTGGTGCACGAGGATCTGGACCTCGATGTGCGCCGCGGCGAGATATTGGGCGTTGTCGGCGGCTCGGGCACCGGCAAGTCGGTGCTGATGCGTTCGATCATCGGCCTCCAGCCTCCGGCCGAGGGGCAGATCAACGTGTTCGGCGAGCCCGTGATCGGCCGTGACGAGGAGGAGGCCAAGGAGATTCGCCGCCGCTGGGGGATTCTCTTCCAGGGGGGCGCCCTCTTCTCGACGCTAAGCGTGGCCGAAAATGTCCAGGTGCCAATCCGCGAATATTATCCGGGGGTCGATCAGCAGCTTCTCGATGAGATCGCATCCTACAAGATCGTGATGAGCGGCCTTCCCGCCGAAGCGGCTCCCAAATTCCCGTCCGAGCTTTCCGGCGGCATGAAGAAGCGCGCCGGCATCGCCCGTGCGCTGGCGCTCGATCCCGAGCTTCTGTTCCTCGACGAACCGACCGCCGGGTTGGATCCGATCGGCGCCGCAGCCTTTGACGGGCTGACCCGCGACCTTCAGCGCGCGCTCGGCCTCACCGTCTTCATCATCACCCACGATCTCGACACTTTGTACGCGATCTGCGACCGCGTTGCGGTGCTTGCGGACCGCAAGGTCGTCGCGGTTGGAACGATTCCGGAATTACTGGCTTTGGATCACGAATGGATACAGGAATATTTCAGGGGCCCCCGCGGCCGGGCCGCCGAAACGGCCGTGGCCAAGGCTGAGCACTGATGGAAACCCGCTCCAACCATATCCTCGTCGGCGGGGTCGTTCTGGCGATTATCGTTGCCCTGCTCGCCTTCATCATCTGGCTCAGCCAGGCGGCCGGCAAGGACAACAACGAATATGACATCTTCTTCAAGCAGGCCGTGGACGGCCTGGCGCCCGGCTCGGCCGTTACCTTTTCCGGCGTTCCGGTCGGCCAGGTCGCCTCGATCAACCTGGAGCCGAAGACCCCCGAATTCGTGAGGGTCCGGATCGCCGTCCGATCGACCACGCCGATCCTTCAGGGGACGACCGCGACGATCCAGAGCGTCGGCTTCACCGGCGTGTCGGCGATCCAGCTCGACGGCGCCGTCCGCGGCGCACCGCCGATCGAGCAGCCGGGTCCCTATGGCGTTCCCGTGATTCCGACCCGCCCGGGCGGGTTCGCCGCGCTTCTCAACACCGCGCCGGAGCTCCTGAACCGCGTCTCGACGCTCACCGAACGCCTCACCGAGCTTCTCTCCGACCGCAATCAAAACTCCATCGCAGACATCCTCGACAATGTGGAAGCGATGAGCCGGTCGCTCGCCGAGCGGTCGCCCGAAATCGCGGCCACCCTGGCGGAGGCCCGGATCGCCATCCGCCAGGCGGGCACGGCAGCCGAGCGGTTCGGGCAGGTCGCCAATACGTCCAACCGGCTGCTCAACGAGCAGGGCCGGCCGCTGATCACTGATCTCAGGCAGACAATCCGCTCGGCCGAATCGAGCCTTGCGAATGTCGATGCGGTGGTGAGCGAGGCTCGGCCGGGCGTGCAGGCGCTCACCAAGCAGACCATCCCTGAAGTGGGCCAACTCGTCCGCGACCTGCGCGAAACCACCGAAGCGCTCCGCGCGGTGACGCAGCGGGTCGAACGTGAAGGCGCGCTTTCCATCCTCGGCGGCCAGAAGCTTCCCGATTACGATGCGAAGAAGAGATGATGAACAAGACGATCCTCGCTTTGGGCAGCGCGCTCGCCCTTTCCGGCTGCTTCGGCGGCGCCAAGGTGCCGGATACGCTGATGACCCTCAATCCGGCGCAGATGCGCACCGCAGCGACCACGCGCTCAGCCGCCGAGGGTCAGGCGATCACCGTGGTCGTGCCAAGCGTGCCGCGCGAGCTCGAGACGCTCCGCGTGCCGGTGCACGAGACCGAGCTTGGCGTTTCTTATTTGAAGAACGCGCAGTGGATCGCGATGCCGGCCGATCTCTTCGCGCGCCTCGTCTCCGAAACCATCGCGGCGACCACCGGCCGCGTGGTGCTTGATCCGAAGCAATTAACCTTCGATCCGGGCCAGCGCTTAACCGGCACTCTCCAGCGCTTCGGGCTCGACGCGGGGCGGATGGAGGTGGTCGCCATCTTCGATGCGGCGCTCGCCCGGCAGGGCGGCGGAATCATGTCGCGGCGCTTCGAAGCTCGTGTGCCGGTGACTGCCGCCGATGCGGCGAGTGTCGCGCCGGCGCTCAATCAGGCGGCAAATCAGGTCGCGGCCGAAGTCGCCACTTGGGTGGGCGGCTCAGCCTAGCGCCCGATCGATTGAGGTGGAAGCGCTAAGGGCTTCCGCCGAAGCCGTGGATCAGGCCCTTTATATGGCCCATGACCTTGATTCACGCGCTTTGAGCTAACAGCTCTTCGAGGCCTGCTCGAACACGTCCTTCGAAAGACCCGGCGTCTCCACGATCCGGCGGAGCTCCGCTTTCATCAGCTCGGCGCGCTTCTGGTCGAACCGGCGCCAGCGCCCGAGCGGCGGCACCAGCCGAGCCGCACTCTGCGGATTGAGCTTGTCGGCGGCCAGGATCATGTCCGCCAGAAAGCGGTAGCCGCGCCCTGACGAATCGTGGAAAGCGCGCTGGTTCGATGCGAAGGCGCCCGCCAGCGCGCGCAGCCGGTTGGGATTGGATAAAGTGAAATCCGGATGCTGGGCAAGCCTGCCGACGACTTCGGGAGTGTCGTCGCGCGTCGAGAGCGCCTGCACCATGAACCACTTGTCGAGCACCAGCGGATTGCTTCGGTAGCGGTCGTAGAAAGCCCGCAGCGCCTCCGTCCGCTCGGCGGCATCGCTGTTGGCGAGCATCCCGAGCGCGCCCTGCCGGTCGGTCATATTGTCGGCCTCGCTGAACTGCCGCATCGCGATCGCCGGCGCATCCTCCGCGCCGGACGCCATCAGATACCCGAGCGCCACCGTTCGGAGCCGTCTCGCTCCCTTCGCGGCAGGTGAATATTCGAAGCGATTGGCGGCGTTGGCGGCATAAGCCGCGCGCCACTGCGTCTCCAGCTCACTGCCGAGCGCGGTCCGCAGCGCCTCGCGCGCCTGGTGGATCGCGTCGGGATCGGCCACCAGCATATGGTCGCCGACGAAAGCCTCGGTCGGCAGCAGCACCGCCTCCCCAATGAAGGCGGGGTCGAGCGTATCGCTCGTGAGCGTCTGTCGGACCGCCTCGATTACAGCGGCATGGTCTGCCTCGCCGTCCGACACGGCTGAAACAAGCGTGTCGAGCATCAGCTGCTGCATCGCCTCGTAGCGAGCGAAAGGATTGTCGTCCCGCGCCGACAGAAAGGCGAGATCCTGCGCCGTCCGATCCGTCTCCAGCACCACGGGCGCGGAGAAATCGCGGTTGATCGACAGCACCGGCCGCTCGCCGATGCCGTCAAAGACGATCTCCTGGGTCTCTTCCTCCAGAAGCACGAGGCGATCGGCATATTTCTCGCCGGTCAGCTCACCGAACAGGGCGACCTTGAGAGGAATAGGCATTGGCTTTTTCACCGGCTGTCCCGGCGTTCGCGGCACCTCCTGCTCGAGCATGAGATGCGCCCGTCCATCGCCGGCACGATGCTGCAGCGAGGCCCGGACCCGCGGCGTCCCCGCCTGTGAATACCAGAGCCGGAAGCGGCCAAGGTCGACCCCGGTGGCATCCTCCATTGCCGCGACGAAATCCTCGCAGGTTGCGGCCTCGCCGTCGTGCCGCTGGAAATAAAGGTCGGTTCCGGCGCGGAATTTCTCAGGCCCGAGGATGGTGTGCATCATCCGGATGACCTCGGCGCCCTTGTTGTAGACGGTGGCCGTGTAGAAGTTCGAAATCTCGATATAGCTTTCCGGCCGGATCGGATGGGCGAGCGGACCGGCGTCTTCGGGAAATTGCGTTGAGCGGAGAACCCTCACGTCCTCGATCCGCTTCACCGCCGCGGATCCCTGGTCGGCCGAGAATTGCTGGTCACGGAAGACGGTGAAGCCTTCCTTGAGGCTCAGTTGAAACCAGTCGCGGCAGGTGACCCGGTTGCCCGACCAATTGTGGAAATATTCGTGCGCCACCACGCCCGCCACCGCGTCGTAATCGGCGTCGGCCGCCGTATCGGGATCGGCCAGAATGTAGCGTGAGTTGAAGATGTTGAGGCCCTTATTCTCCATCGCGCCGAAGTTGAAGTCGGAGACGGCGACGATGTTGAACACGGCCAAATCATATTCACGGCCATAGGTCTTTTCGTCCCAGGCCATGCTCGCCTTGAGCGCGGTCATGGCATGCTCGGTCCGCGCTAGATCTTCCTCACGCACCCAAATGCCGAGGTCGACGGTGCGGCCGGAACGAGTGATGAACTGGTCGCGATTGGCAACCAGATCGCCTGCCACCAGCGCGAACAGGTAGCATGGCTTCGGAAAAGGATCGTGCCATTCCGCCCAGTGACGCCCCGCCTCCAGGTCCCCGCCGGCCATTGGGTCGCCGTTCGACAGCAGCACCGGATAGCGCGCCTTGTCGGCCGTCATTCGCACGCGGTAGCGGCTGAGCACGTCCGGCCGATCGGGGAAGAAGGTGATGCGCCTGAACCCTTCGGCTTCGCACTGCGTGCAGAGGATCCCGCCGGATTCATAAAGGCCCATCAGCTGAGTGTTCGCCTTGGGCGACAACTCGACGTCCGTCTCGATGACGGCGCGATCGCCCGCGATCGGAATGATCAGCGATTCGCCCTTGTGGAGATGCTCGGCAGCGGTGCCGTTCACTCGAACGGCGGTCAGCGTCAGCCCCTCGCCGTCGAGCCGGAGGGGCTCGTCATGGCTCCCGTTCCGCTCAACCTGGAGAGTGGCCCTGACGAGGGTTCGGTCCGCATCCAGATCGAAGGCGAGCGAGATTTCCGGCACCAGCCAGTCGGGCGGCCGATAATCCCCACGGCGAACGGTGGCGGGCGGCGCTGCGGGCGCGGTCTGAACATCGAGCATAGCCCCGATCTAGGCTTGGGGCGCGCGGGGTGCAATCCGGGGAGGGTCGCCTGCCGCTTTCACTGCGGCGGAGTTTTTACCGGTCCTGTTCGACGCCTTCGCCGGGGAGGATCATCGCGCCGAAGCGCCAGCCAAGCGCCCAGCGCACTTCGGCGCGAACCGGTCCGCGGCCTGGAATTTCGATCGCGACGTGGGAGCCGATCGGAAGCTTTTCCTCGCATTCGGCCATGAAGCCGCCGTCGGACAGGTTCCAGATCGTGGTCTGGAGCTGACGGCCGCAGCCGTCGATCACCGAGGTGTCCACCTTGACGGCCCATCTGGGAGGCCGCTGCACGTAATTCGCCTTGGTCCTGGCAGTTTGTTCCATGGTCGCGCGACCCCATCAATGCGGATTTCTCGTATAAGCTAAAAAAACTAAGAAATTGCGCATTCAGCCGGCGGCGGCGCGAGGTCAGGCTTGCACCCGCTTCGAACGGAGCGCGATGAAAAGCCCAAGGAGGGCGAGCAGGCCACCCGCCACGGCCGTGGCCGACCAGTGATAATCCTCGAAGATGGTGGAAAGCGCCATCGCGATGATCGGCACCAGAAGGCTCGAATAGGCCGCGCGGCCCGGCCCGACGGCCCGAATGATGCCCATATAGAAAGTGAAGGCCAGCGCCGAGGCGAACAAGCCCAGATAGACGAGCCCGACCCAGTAGCCGAGCCGATACTCGATCACCGGGGGCCCATGGAGCGTCTGCGCGAAGAGGGCGTTGGCGACGGTCCCGTAGAGCATCCCCCAGGCGAGCATCGACTCGATCGGACGGGCGCGCAGCCTTTCGGTGGCCTGCATCACGTTGGAAAGAGAGGCCGAAAGGACCCCGAGCACCGTGAGGCCGATCCCGATCGCCACGTCCTTGGGCGAGGCCGCTCCGTGGCGCATTTCGTTGACGAACAGGAAAGCGACGCCTGTCATCGCGACTGCGGAGCCGACCAGGAAGCGCGGCGTGATCCGGTGCTTCAGGAACAACCAGGCAAAGGCGCTGTTCGGCACCAGCAGCAGCGCGAACACCACCGCCACCACGCCCGACGTCACATAATGCTCGGCTGCGTACACGAAATTGAAGTTGAGGAAGAATTGCAGGAAGCCGAACAGGATCGCCAGGAGATGGCCGTCCCGCCCGAGCGCAAGCGGCACCCTCCGGAGCGCGGCATAAGCGAACATGGCGGCGGCCGCGATCATGTAGCGGTAGGTGATCGACCAGGCTGCCGGCACCGGCCCAAGCTGGTCGCGAATGACGATCCAGGTCGATCCCCAGATCATCGTGATGATGATGAAGGGGATAAGGACGCGGGGCTTCAGAAAAGCCCCGTCATGCTCCGTCACAAGGCTCGGATCGCGTCGGCCAGCGCGCTTGCATGGGCGGGATCGGTATCCCAGGCCGTGACCAGCCGGGCCTCGCCCGGGCCCCAATCGTAGAAATCGAAGCCCTGGCTGCGGAGCTTCGCCGCCTCTTCGGGAGTGGCCTTGAGGAAGATCTCATTGGCTTCGACCGGCAGGACGAGCCGGTTCCCGGCGGCCTCGGCCAGCCTGGTCGCACTCTCATTGGCGGCGCGGGCGTTGCGGAGCCAGACATCGTCCTCCAGCATCGCCAGGATCTGCGCGGCGAGGAAGCGGCCCTTGGACAGGAGATGGCCCGCCCGCTTCCTGCGATAGAGGGTCGCGTGGCGAAGCTCCGGCCGGAAGAAGATCAGCGCCTCCGCGGACATCCCGCCATTCTTGACGAAGCCGAAGGAGAGCGCGTCGACGCCGGCGCGCCAGGTGAGATCCGCCGGCGAGCATCCCGCCCGCGCCACCGCATTGGCGAAGCGCGCGCCGTCCATGTGGAAGCCGAGGCCGCGGCCTTTGCAGAGCTCGCCCAAGGCGGCGACCTCGGCCGGTGTGTAGACGAGCCCATATTCGGTGGCGTTGGTGATCGACAGCGCCGCCGGCTGCACCTGGTGAACATCGTTCCGCACCGTGCCGAGCAGCGCCTCGACCGAAGCCGGATTGAGCTTCGCCCCCTCGCCCTCCGCCAGCAGCAGCTTGGCGCCATGAGTATAAAATTCGGGCGCGCCGCATTCGTCATTCTGGATGTGCGCGTCGCGGTGGCAGACGATGCTGCCATAAGGCGGGCAGAGCGCCGCCAGCGCGAGCGAATTGGCCGCCGTGCCGGTGGTGACCCAGAGCGCCTCGACCTTCGTCTCGAACAGGGCCGAGAAAGCGCCGTCGAGGCGCGCGCTCAGCGCATCCCCGTCATAGGCGGTGTCAACTCGATTGGCTTCGCTGATCGCGGCCATCACTTCCGGGCAGGCGGCCGCGGCATTGTCGGAGAAAAATCGCATGGCCGCGCCATAGAGCCCGCTCTGCGAAGGTCAACGCGTCATCTAGGGTGGAGCATGCTCGGGCCGCGTTCTCCTGCGCCGGCCGGCATTGTTGCAAAGCAGGCGGCGTGTTTACCCAACTTTAGCCCTCTTTGCTTAGGGTCGTGCCAAGTTCGCGAAGGGACAAGAAGAGGATGGGCGTAGAGAATTTTCCGGGGGCGTCGGGAGGGGCGAAGACGGGCCAGCGGAGCGCGAAGCGCAACCGCGTGCTGCTTGCCGCCAGGCTCAAGACGTCTCTCGGGGAGATCGATGCCCGACTGAGGGACCTCTCGCAAAAGGGCGCGCTGGTCGAATGCGACGAGCGCTTGTCGGTGGGCGACGAGGTGGTCTTCACGCGCGGCGCGACCATCGTTCCGGCTCGCATCGCCTGGACCGGCGGCAACCGGATCGGACTCGAATTCTTGCGCATGATCGACGAAAGCGAGGTGCTGGTGCAGCTCGGCCGCGGCCCAGCGACATCCTCGCAGCAGCGCTTCCGCCGCCCGGCCTTGCACGGCGGCCTGAGCGAGCATGAGCGGAAGCTGGCGCGGCTTTGGGGCGCAAATGTGGGAATCCACTTCTCGGGGGAATGAGCAGACCGAGCGGGCGGGCCCGCCGGAAAGCACGGATATCATGCTGAACTACGGCAACCCAGTTGAGATTACCGGCCATCTGGCTACCGCCCCATGCCCGCAGGGACGCAAGGCGGAGCGTACCCCTGTCGAAATGGGCGCCGGCCTTCGTCAACGCGGCGCCAGCGGCGTCACGGTCCGCATCCTCGATCTTTCGACGCACGGCTTCAGGGCTTCGACGCACCTCGATTTGCAGGTAGGGTCCGACGTCTGGCTGAAGCTTCAGGGCCTGGAGGCACTGCACGCCAAGGTCGCCTGGACAAGCGCCCACTTCGTCGGCTGCAAATTCGAGCGCCCGCTCCATCCGGCCGTGCTCGATATGGTGGTGAGGAAGTAAGCCTCCCGGGGGCCGCTGGTAAGGCGGCTATTAGGCAATGCTGCTGACTGTGCCAAAGTGCCGGGTGAAAGCTATTCGATCGCGTTCCCACCATCTTGTCATCTAACGGGGGCGGCGGCTGCTCAGGCTGACGATGTTGTTCCGGTTCTCGACCAAAGCGGCGATGTGCGCAGAAAGGTCCGCCTGCCGAAACGGTTTGGCGAGGCGTGGAAGATCCGGCGCCACCCCCTTGAAGTCGGTATAGCCGGTGACGAGCAGGATCGGCATTTCCGGGTGAATCTCGCGGATGCGCGCGGCGAGCTGCACGCCGTCCATACGTGGCATGCGGTAATCGGTAACAACCGCGTCCACCTGCAGTCGGACGCCCAATTTGCCAAGGGCCTGCGCGCCCCCGCTCGCTTCCACCACTTCGTGGCCGAGATCGCGCAGCATCTCCGCGGTGCCGGTGCGCACCAATTCCTCGTCGTCGACCAGCAGGATGGTGAGCGGTCGCACGGCTGCAGCAACCTGCTGATGGCGCGGGAGGGATGCGAGCACGTCCTTGGCGGCGGCGGCAGGGAGCCACAGATCGGCTCGGGTTCCCTCCCCTCGAGCGCTCGACAGTAGGAACCCGCCTCCAAGCTGGGCGGCCAGGCCGTGGATCATCGACAAGCCAAGGCCCGTGCCCTTTCCGACGCCCTTGGTCGAGAAAAATGGCTCAATCGCCCGGCGCAAGGTCTCCGCGTCCATTCCCACGCCGGTGTCGATCACCGACAGGCGCAAGTAGAGGCCCGGCTTGAGCTTTGGTCGGTCGCGCGGTCCTGAGACAACGCGATCGACGGTGATCGTCAGCATCCCGCCATTCGGCATTGCGTCGCGAGCGTTGACGGCCAGATTGAGAATGGCGAGCTCGAGCTGGTTCGCGTCCGCTTCCGCGGGCACCAGGTCGGTGCCGCAGGAGACGCGAAGCTCGATCGCCGGGCCGATCGAGCTCATGAGGAGGTCGCGCATGCCGTCAACGAGCGTGGCAAGATCGACCGCGCTCGTCTGGAGCGGCTGGCGGCGTGCGAAGCCGAGCAATCGCTCGACCAAGGTCTTGGCGCGCTCCGCAGACTGGAGGGCACCCGCGATCAGCTTCCCCTCGCGCGTGTCAGCGGTTCCGTAGCGTCGCTGCAGCATGTCCAGCACCCCGGTGATGGGGGTGAGGAGGTTGTTGAAGTCGTGGGCAACGCCGCCGGTGAGCTGACCGATCGTCTCAAGCTTTTGCGCCTCGTGAAGCTGGGCCATCGCCTGTTCGCGCTCGGCGGTGCGCTCGGCGACGCGCGCTTCGAGGTCGCTGGCTTTCTCCTCCAGCGCCTGCTCCGCCGCCCGCTGGGCAGTAATGTCGGTGTTGGTGCCGAACCAGCGCACAATGCTGCCGGTTGAATCCCGAACCGGCTGAATGCGGGTGAGAAACGGCCGGAACCTCCCGTCGTGGGAGCGCAGCGGAAAGACCATCTCGAAGGCTTCCCCGCTCGCCAGCGACGCCCGCCATCGCTTGAGCACGTGCGGCAGCACGTCCGGATCGTGGACGCTTTGCCAGCCCCAGCCTTCCATATCCGCAGGCTCGGCGCCGGTATAATCGTACCATTGCTGATTATACCAGAAGATGTGTCCATCCGGGCCCGCGATCCAGCACAGCGTGGGAATAGAATTCGCAAGAGTACGAAACTGGCGCTCGCTTTCGTTCAGCGCGTCCAGGCGAGCGCGTGCTTCATATTGGCGGCGGCGGGCGCGCAGTGCCGAGCGGGCAACGCTGATCAAAGTGGTGGGGTGGAACGGCCGCTCGAGAAAGGTGACGTTGCCGAGCATCTCCAGGTAGCGCGCTGCGGCCGGATTCTGCTCGAGGCCCCCGCCCCGGCTGGTCAGCAGGATGAAAGGCATATCGGACCATTCCGGCTGCGCTGCCAGCCATTCGGAAACGCCGTGGAGATCAGCCGTCCGCAGTGCCTCATCGGTGGTAACGGTGAAGCCGGCGCCGGCAATCAGAGCGTCGCGCAGGTCCGGGAGCGAACGGACGATGTGCGTCTCGACGCCGACTTCAGCAAGCATTGACGCCGCCACGGCTGCGTCACGGCCGAGCGGCGCCAGGATCAATGCCCGTTCCGACAGGCATTCACTCATCGAGCAACGGCCCGACGGCGGCTGGGCCTTGGCCAATCAGCGTCGGGATCCCGCGGAGCACACCCTGGAAATTCTCGAGCGGCTCCCCGAGCGACAACCCGGCTTGATTGATCCAATATTCGCGGATCGTGTCTTCGTGCGCGCCCGTTCGCTTCTTGACCACCGAGATCGCGCG
>JALYGI010000217.1 GCA_030777185.1 Pseudomonadota bacterium | reverse complement strand
ACGCGCAGCATGAACGCCGACGCCGGTCTCGACCAGCGCGAGGCGGTCGGCACCGCCACCCAGCTGCAGCCCCCCAAAGGGGACTGAGCGGGCTTCCCGCCAGATCAGGCCGCCTTGGCCGTCCGCGCCGGGTGGAAGAAGAGCGCCTGACCGATCGCGGCCTTCACCGTCTCCGGCTGGAAGGGCTTGGTGATCAGGAAGGTGGGCTCGGGCCGCTCCCCCGTCAGCAGCCGCTCGGGGAAGGCGGTGATGAAGATCACCGGCACGTTGAACTCCTGGAGGATATCCTTCACCGCGTCGATGCCGGAGCTGTCGTCCGCCAGCTGAATGTCGGCCAGAACGAGCCCAGGGCGACGAGCCATCGCCTGCGAAACAGCCTCGTCGCGCGTCACGGCAACGCCTGTCACAGTATGGCCCAGGTCGCGCACGATCGTCTCGATATCCATGGCGATGATCGGCTCGTCTTCAATGATGAGCACCTCGGCGCGGGTTTGACGCTCGATTTCGGCAAGCGCCTCCGCGACCAGGCTTTCGACCTCTGAAGGATCCGCGCCGATCAGATAGCCGGTATCCTCAGGCGTGAAGCCCTCCATTGCCGTGAGGAGCAGCGCCTGGCGCGAAAGCGGTGTTATGCGGGCGAGCCGTGCCTGTGCGATTCCCTCGGCGCCATCGGTGCCCTCATGGCCGGGATCTTCCTCGATATTCGCAGACGACCAGATCGCGTGGAACGTCCGATATAGGCCAAGCCGGGAATCGACGTCCCGCGGGAAGTCGCCCGGGGAGGCTACGATCGCCTCCAGCGTGGCGCGAACGAAGGCATCCCCATGGGCCTGGGTGCCGGTCAGGGCGCGGGCATAGCGGCGCAAAAAGGGAAGGTGGGGCGCGAGTTCCTGACCAAGCGACATGTTCGTTACGACTCCTGTTGATTGCGGGCCTTGTGATTGGCCGATCCCGGCTTTGCAAGCCCGCGAGAGCGGGCCTGCGAGGCAGGTGACTGGTCGATTGAAAGTGCCCGATCCGCTACTGTGTTGGGGTGGAACAAACGGACAAGTTTTTTGTTTCCAGGCCGACGCGGCACGCCTATCGCATGCCGTGATCAGGGGTATTTCTATTCAGTGACGGCCGCTCGCTGGCGGCTGCGGTCACCTGAAGAAAGCCTGATGTGAAAGAGCGCGGGCGCGGCCACGCCGCGAGGGGTATCGGTTTTGAGCTTCGACAACGACAAGCATATCGAGCGCAGACGCAAGTCCGTACAAGCTTCCGGTACCCGCCCCGCCCGAGAGCAGAATTCGAAGAAAAGTAAAAGCGCCGGGAGCACGGAGCTCGGCAGCGCGCTACGCTCGGTCTATCAGCGCACGATCAACGAAGACATTCCGCCCGATCTGCTCGATTTGCTAGGAAAGCTTGGATAAACCCGCTCCGACAGACGTTCGGGAACGCGTGGCCCAAGACAATCAAGGCTGGCTCGTGTCCAGGTTCGCGCGGCTTTCGACCGCGCGAAAGATGTTCTTCATCCTGTCGCTCGGACTGCTTCCGCTCGGACTGATTGCGATCCTCGCCTCGGTGCAGAGCGCGCTCGAAAATCGCGCCGAGCGGCGAGAGGACATCCACACCCGTGTCCAGCTGAAGGCCCAACGGATCGACTCCGCTTTGTCTCGTAGCGTGCTCACGATCCGTGCGGCGAGCGCCGCGATCGGCTTGAGCCCGAGCGGCTCGGCGGTATGTCAGAGCACCCTGCGCAGGCTCGGGCGGGGCCGCTATGCGCTTTATGCCGGCGGTGCCCAGCCGGTCTGCGCAACGCCCGGCTTTGCGCCCCCAGCCACGATCGCGCGGCCGGTCTCCGGCGCCACCAGCGTTGAGATCAGCCCGGACGGAAGCACACTTCGTTTGGGGTTGTTCGATGAACGCGGTCTCCTCCAGGGTTATGGGGAGCTTTCGAGCGAGACCCTCGCGGCCATTGCGGACCTGCCCGGCACGCAAGTGGATTTCGACCTTGTTCTGTCGCAGCCGGACAGACGGATGGTGCTCCGCGACGGCTATAAACGTCGTGCTTTGGTCCAGACGGTGGAGGGCGCCGCGCCGGTTGCAGGAGGACGGCTCCAGCTGACCATTCTAATGGGCGCGGTGCCGATCAGCGCGGCCGAGGCGCTGATGATTTTGCTGCCGATCATCATGTGGCTTGCCGCCTCGATCATCGGCTGGGTGATCCTGGATCGTTTCCTGCTGCGGCCGCTCGGCACCATGCACCGCGCGATTTCGGCCTATCAGCCGGGGGACCGGAATCTCGACCTGCCCAGCCTCTCCACGCCGGCGCATGAAATCGCGGCGCTCGGGGTGGCGTTCGACCGGGTCACGCGAACCGTCGCCCGGCACGAGGCGGAGCTCGAAGCGGCGGTCGAACGGCAGAGGCGGCTCGTCCGCGAAGTTCATCACCGGGTGAAGAACAACCTGCAGGTCGTGGCCTCGCTGCTGAATCTGCACGCCCGGGGCGCGACCAGCGAGGACGTCGCCGCGGCCTATGCGTCGATCCAGCGGCGGGTGGACGCGCTCGCCGTGGTCCACCGCAACCATTATGCCGAGCTTGAGGAAAATCGCGGCGTGGCGCTGAAGCCGCTCATTTCGGAGCTTGGCGCGAACTTAAGGGCGACTGCGCCGGCTTCGGCGGGCCAGATGCAGATCAGGGTCCATATCGAGCCCTTTTACGTCACTCAGGATGTCGCCGTTTCGGTTGCTTTCCTGATCACCGAGCTGGTCGAATTCGCGATGTTTTGCGGAGGCGCCTCCGTCACCATCAGCCTTGAGGGGAATACGCCCAAAACGGCCTCGCTCTCGATCGAGTCTGACAGCCTCAAGGCCGCGGTCGATTGCGACGAGAAACTGTTCGAGCGTTTCGACAGGATCGTGACCGGCTTGTCGCGGCAGCTTCGATCCAAGATCGTCCGCGACACCGATGCGGGCCGCTACGCGCTCGACATCGCCGTGCTCGGTGAAGGGGAGCGCTAGGCGCTTCACATATGGTTCGAGACTTTGAATTCACGGATCAGGCTGTTTCAGGCCTGATCGGATCAAGGTCTAGAGCAAGGCGTCGACCTCCTCATTCACGCTCCGGGACGAAGCGCAATCGGCATCATCCGGTGCGGTCGTCCTTGCCGTTCGGGGTGCCGACGTAGCCCGGGCGAGCCTTCGTCTCCTTCTTCGCCCGAGCAAGGCTGGCTGCCCCCTGCCCCACCTCCACGGCGGTATCTACGTTGCGTTTCTCGTCCTGGTGGACGCCGTCTATGTCGGAATGGGGTGTTGATTTGGGCGGCTTGGCCATTGATTGCTCCTTTGATGCTTCGTTAACCGGCATCAGCCCCCGCCGGTTGCGGATGACGGGTGGCGCTGCATCCATTTTTTCATTTGAATTCATTTTTTTCGCGGAGACGCGGAACCCGCGCCCGACTTCCACGTTCAGCACTTCGGATAGTGACCTTTTGCCCCCCCGCTCTCGCTATCCAGAACATGGGCCCGGACGCGCTAACCTCCCCCCCCCCGGTAGCGCCTCCGGGCCCAACATTTTTTTCGGGCTCCCCTTTTCCTCCTTTGATCTCCGGCGGTAATTGTTTCGGCGTGGAACTCATTCACCAGCGCGGGCATTTACCAAGACAGCTGAACCGCATCGGGAGAGTCATGATGCTCAAGAAGACCGTGAACATGCTTTTGATCTCAGGCGCGATCGTTTCGCTCGTCGCCTGCAACACGGTCCGCGGCGCAGGCGAGGACGTCAAGTCCGCCGCGAACGCCGTCGACAACAAGACCTAATCCAAAAACGCTCTTTTTGAGACCCGAGAAGGCGTCACCGTGGGTGGCGCCTTTCTTTGTGGACGTTCCGAGACCGCTCAGCTAGCTCCCGCCAGTTTTCAGACGAGGTCGTCGGGGATGAACCAATAGGGCCGGGCGAACCGCCGGGCGCGCCCGATCTGGTAGGGTAGCACGAAGCCCTTCCGATCCTGCGGATCGGCGAGGCTGTTGACGCGTGCGGCGTCGCGCCAGCCGGCGAGGTTCATCTGGCTGGGGAGCTCGCCGCCGAAGAGCTGCCACCAAAGCCGGCGGCGGAACTCGGCAATGGCTTCCCCCCGCTCGTGCCAGATGAAGCCGAGCTCGGTGTCCCATTCGAAGCTGCGTCCGTTGATATTGGCCGAAGACAGAAGGCAGACGTCGTCGTCGGCGATCAGCA
>JALYGI010000216.1 GCA_030777185.1 Pseudomonadota bacterium | reverse complement strand
GCCCTACACTCTTATATTTTCTTTGCAGGCGGCCGAAAGCCGCCTTTGACTTGGCTCAGGGGTTATACACAAATGCCGTTTCGGGCAAGCGGGCGGCCCACGGCGGCCCGTCGGCGGCCAAGGGCCTTGACCCGCTGGAGCCGCAGACCTATCTGCGCGGCTCTTCTGCCCCGTCGTCTAAAGGTAAGACTACGGACTCTGACTCCGTCAATCGAGGTTCGAATCCTCGTCGGGCATCCATTCCTTGAAAATCCTCGGACTTCGGCTCGACCGGCCGCTTTCGCTCGATCTGCCCGGCGCCCAATTAGGGCTGGCGGCGGATGATGGCTTCGGACTTCGCGATGGATGCGAGCACAGCGACGAGAAGCTTTCTGTCGCCCGCCTAGAGGAACCTGTTCCACCTGCACGAGCAGCACGGGCTCAGTGCGAACGTTCAGGTGAGACTGGAGGACATCGCATTCCGCTCGAGGCGGGGGAGAGGCGCCTCGAGCACGCAGGCCACTCCTGTCGGCAGGAACTCGATCTGCACTTCGCCGGAAAGCTCGGCAGCCAAAGCGCGTTCGATCATTCGGGTGCCGAAGCCTCGGCTTTTCGGCAGCGAGACCGGCGGCCCGCCGGATTCAATCCATTCCCATTTGAGGCGGTCTTCCACGATTTGCCATTGAATGTTCACCCTTCCGGTAGGCAGCGAGAGGGCGCCATATTTCGCGGCATTTGTCGCAAGCTCATGAACGGCAAGCGCGAGCGAAACCGATGTCTGCGGCGGGAGGAGGACATCGGGACCGGCCATGGCAACGGAAGAACCGGAGCACTGAAACGGAAGCAGCGCCGCCGAAATGATGCTCCTGATGGAAGCGGCTTCCCAATTTCTCTGGGTGAGCAGGTCGTGTGCCGCTGAAAGAGCGCTCAACCTTCCCTCGAAAGCTGCGATCGGCTCCTGTGGGACTGCGATCCCCTTGAAGCTCTGCTGAGCCAGGCTCTGAACGATTGCGAGCGTGTTTTTCACCCTATGGTTCAATTCGTTGAGCAGGAGTTGCTGGTGCTCCTCGGCGCGCCTCCGTTCGCTTATGTCTCTCACGATCCGAATGCCGAAGGATCTTGCGCCCGCCCCGCCGCGCACGATCGATGCTGCAAGCTCGATCCAAACGATGGCCCCGTCTTTCTTCACATATCGCTTTTCGCGCGTGTAGCCGTCGGTCTCGCCCCGCCAGAGGCTGTCAAAAAGCCGAAGATCTTCCTCCACATCGTCGGGGTGAGTGATGTCGAGGAAGCTCAGCTGCCGCAGTTCCTCGAGAGCATATCCGGTAATCCTGGAAAATTGCTCATTCGCTCTCAAGAACCGGCCATCCTCGGCAACTTCTCCGATGCCGACGAGCGCGTGGTTGTAGGTGGCCTGGAGCCGGGCCTCGCTTTCCGCAAGCGCGAGCTCCGCCTCCTTCCGATCCGAGATGTCGCGCATGAAGCCAAGAAAGACCTGCTCGCCGGCATAGTCCGTAACCGTGATCGTCAATTCGACGGGAAATTCGCGCCCGCTCCGATTGATGGCCGTGATCTCGATCCGGCGGTCGATGACCGGGCCCTCACCCGTATTCAGATAGCGTCGAAGCCCTTCATCATGTGCGATACGATAGCGATCCGGGACGATCATCTCTCCCATTGGCCGGTCGATCGCTTCCGATCGGCTCCAGCCGAAGATCTTTTCTGCGCATCGGTTCCAATCGGCAACCGTTCCGTCGCGCCGCATGACAACGACGGCGTCGAGCACCTTGTGGAGGAGGAGATTGAGGTTCGGCACTAAATGAACGTCAGCAATGCTCATACTGGCATCGCGCGGATGCCTGCTTCAAAATGTCGTGTCTTTGAGGGTCCAACAAGCAACGGCCAGCAGGTCAATGGAAGGTGCTCGCCATCCGGCAACACTCGCGGTCACATCAAAACAGATTAGCAGCAGGGCAGACCGCAGGCTCTTGCGAGCCCGTGGACGGCCTCCGGTACGGCAGCGTAAGCGCCCGAGCCTGAGAGGACCAGCGCAAATGCCAAAACAGCGAGCTTTTTCATGGTGAACTCCTTGTCGCTGATGCTTCTATACGGCCACCTTCGAAAAGGTATACGCTTTTAAAGCGCTTCCTCGCCACTCGTTGGGTCCTCGTCCGGATCTTATGGCAGCCGGGATTTGGCCGCTGGATACCACATTCTCCAGAAAACCCGACCTATGCGCCTTCTCGCCCGTCAATTCGCCTGTCCCGCGTCTGGACCGGTTAACTCCTGTTAACGAGATTGTCAGGAACGGCGGAGCCGCTTCATCGGTTGAGATCGGCAAGTGGATGGCATGTGAAACGGCCGTCCGTTCAGGAGCTTATCTCGACAATGGCCACTCAGTTCGAACGCGGTTTCACAGCCTCGGCGCCGGTTCCTTTCCTGCTGGGGCAGCCGAGGCAGGAGACTGTCCGTCCAAGCTTCGCAGCTGCGCTGAAGGCAGCGGTGGCGGCCGAACGGGCACGTGGAGGGGCTCGCAGCGCAAGGCAGCGCATCGCGCTCCTTCTCTGCGAACTGGGCAAAGCTCATGGCTGCCGAAGCGAACTCCCCCTGTCCCGGTCGTCCCTCGCGAACGCGCTCGGCATCAGCCTCGTCCGTGTGAAGCGGACCTTGGCCCTGCTCTCGCTCTCCGGCGTCATCAGCACTGACGGTAGCACGATCACCGTTCTCGATTGGCGCAAGCTCAGCGGAGCCGCTCAATTCGACGTTTCAGCGTTGAACGTGAGCTTGGACGATGATGAAAATGCGCCCTCGTCTGACGAAGATGGCGAGCAGGATCATTTCCTAACGGCTTGCGGCGAGCCTGCTTGCTTCGTCTAGCCGGGTTCTGAGCGACCAGGCCGCCCGCTGGCTACGGGGCTGCGGCTTCGAACCCTCGCCTCTGCCCGGTAGCTATGTACGAGTCCCAGGACCTGGTCTAGCGACTGGAAGGCGCCGCCTCGGCTTCAGTCCTCGGCGCGTAGGCGAGCCAGTAATCGCTTGCGGCTGCTACGCGGTAATGCTGGGCGATATAATCGCCGTAAATCTGCTTTAGAAGGAAATAGGCAGTCGGATCGACCGGGGCCTTCGGCACCATGATCACATCGACGTCCGCGAAAGTCTGTTCCGGGCTCCGGAATATCCCTTCCTCAAAAGTGCGGCCGCGGTGATACCAGGAATCCACGCCCTGAGGCGCCCTTCTGCCCAACAAGGCATTCAGCGGGTTCGCGAAGTCGAGGACGAATATCTTGCCTGACAAAGCAGGATCGCTTTGCAGCAACGCCTCGGCATCCTTCAGTGTGGAGAGATATTCAGTCTGCCAGAGCCGCTTTCGCAGGATCTGCACCACGTTCAAATCGCCGGTTCCTACCCGATAAAATTGTCGTGCCTTGTCGATACCCTCCGCATCAACCCCGTCGGAAAGGACGTCCTTGGCCTGCAAGCCGTTTATTTCAGCCACGCGTGCGGCCTTGCTGCTGCTTCCATCGGGTTGCGCCATATGCACCAGGGCGCTTCTGGTAGCGGAGAATGCCGGTGGGACTACAAGGGTCGCTAGGAGGAGAGTTGCAGCCAGCCGCAAGGATCCTCCATCGCTCCGCTTCAGCTTCGCCTCCAACGAGGTTACCGCCAAAATAGCTGCCGGTACGAGTGTCGGGATGCCCAATCCTTGGTAGTTCTGATTGGAAAGAAGCAATCCAGCCCCGGCAATGGCAAGGCAGAGGAGAAGAATCCTGAAGGAAATGCCTCCTGCGGCGCACAGCCCAAGGATCAGGAGAAATGGAAAGAGCGTCGCTGCGTCATTGAGCGCCAGCTGAACGAGAACGCCAATCGAACCCCTGATTGCGCCTGAACTCTGCGCAGCAACGCTGATGTCCTGGAGATAGCCGAAGGTCCCCCCCCAGGCGAGATGAATGAGGTTTATGCAGCCGATCGCGAGCAGGCCGCCGATCAGGGCAATGCGCCGCGTCTCCACGAAGTACAGCAGAGGAAGAGTGATGACGGCCGCGACTGCGAAATAGCTTATTTTCAGGTAGAAGGTGAGGAGCAAGACCAAGGCAAGGGTGAGCGCGTCCTTCCAATCGCTGTTTCCGCCCCGCAGCCGCGGCAGGAACAACAGGAAGAGGAGCGAGAGCAGTCCATATCCCCACCTGTTGTAAAACATAGCGAACGACGGTTCCAATTCCCCGATGCTCGCCGGTGTGACGACCAATGCAAGCGCCCAGAAAGCGAAGAAAAGACCCTGCTTAAGAGGGAGACGGGATACGCAGATATGGATGAGCAATGGCAGGAAGATTGCGGCGAATGCGGCCGTGGCGATCGGCATCATCCTTCCGAGGCTCTCGCCGACCCAGAGGCCAAGGGCCGGAAGGAGGTATGCGAGCAGCCCCAAGGGGGTGTGGAAATCGCGGTTCGGAAGCTGCCCGCTTAAGACGCGTTCACCGCCATCGTAGAAGACCATCAGATCGGCGGCATAGGCCATGCTAAAGGTCTTCCCCCGGGCGAGGACGAGGAAAACCAGCGCGAAACCGACCCAAAGACAGAATTTGGTAATGAGCCGGGCCTCTTCGGCGGCTCCCATGCCGCCGTAGCGATTACGCAGCTCTTCAAGATCGGATACGATCAGTCTTTTCAGTGCTAGCGCGGCAGGCATTCATGGTCCTCGGCGAGTTGTGCTCGCTGGACTGCACCAATGCTCTTCTAAAAATGGTTAATCCGGACGAAGGAATCTGCGTCACTCATGCATGGACGGATCGTCCACGCTGTGCGCCGCCGGCTCGGTGGGTTGCTCCGTAAAGCCTTCGAGCCCGCCCAGTTCCTCCATATCGCGCGTGATCTCGACCGGGCTTGCGGCGTAAAGCGCCGTCAGCTCCGCCAGCGACTTCAGCGCGTGCATGTGGATGCGCTCATAGCCGTGGCTGGCATCGATGCCGAAGGTGATGAGCGCCGTCCGCACGTCCGCACCGCCTTCTAGGGCGGAGGCGCTGTCGGACCGGTAATAGCGGAAGACGTCGCGCTGATGGCGGATTCCGTTTTCCTCGCAGAGGCGGATGAGCTTTCGGGTGAGGTGGTAGTCGAACGGCCCGACCTGGTCGGCCATCGCGACCGTTACCCCGAATTCGGCGCTGTTCTGTCCGGGCGCAGTGGTGCCGTTGTCGATCGAGACCATGGCGACGACGTTCTCGAGCAGCACTGCCGAGGCGCCCGAGCCGACCTCCTCGGTGATGGTGAAGATGAAGTGGATGTCGACTGGAGTGACAAGCTGCGCGTCGGTCATGGCTTTCAATGAAGCGAGCATCACCGCGCATCCCGCTTTGTCGTCGAGATGGCGCGAGACCACAAAGCCGTTATCGAGGAATTCGGTGCCGGGATCGATCGAGACGAAGTCGCCGATGTGGAGGCCGAGCGCTTCAGCCGTCCGGCGATCGTAGCAATCGGCGTCGATCCTCACCTCGACATGCGTCCAGCCGACCGGCTGTGTGTCGACTTCCTCATTGAATGTGTGGCCGGAGGCTTTGAGCGGCAGGATCGTTCCGCGGTAGGAGCCTTCCTCGGTGAAGATGGTGCAGCGGCAATATTCGGCCGCGCGGGCCGACCAGGTGCCGATCGGCACAAGCTCCAACCGGCCATTCTCCTTGATCATCTTCACGGTGGCGCCGAGCGTGTCGAGATGGGCGACGATCGCCCGCGCGCCTTCGACCTCGCGGCCCCGGTAGAGCGCCAGGATCGCGCCGCGGCGGGTGACGGAAAAGGGAATTCCGAGCCGCTCCAATTCTCGGCAGACATGGCGAACCACGGTGTCCGTATAGCCGGTGGGGCTTGGGATCGAGAGAAGCTGCTGGAGCTGCGCCTTCAGATAATCGGTATCAATGTTGGGCGGCGGCATCGGCTCTCCTCGGCTCGCGCGCGGCGGCCGGCATGCTCAATGGAAACAGCAGATCGATGAAGCGCTGCGCGGTCGGCTGCGGCTCGTGATTGGCGAGGCCCGGCCGCTCATTGGCTTCGATGAAGACGTAATCGGGCTCGGCCGGATGCTTCACGATGAAATCGACGCCCACGACCGGGATGTCGATCGCGCGGGCGACGCGAACCGCGGCGGCGGCCAGCGCTGGATGAACCTGATCGGTCACGTCGTGAATCGTGCCGCCGGTATGGAGGTTGGCGGCCTTGCGGACGCGAAAGGCGACCCCTTCAGCGGGCACTTCGTCCATCCCATAGCCCGCTTTGGCGACGCAGCGCTCCGTCTCAGCATCGAGCGGGATCTTCGATTCTCCGCCCGTTGCTGCCGCGCGGCGCCGGCTCTGCCGCTCGATCAGCTGCCTGACCGTATCGCGGCCGTTGCCGACCACTTCGGCCGGCCTGCGGATCGCGGCCGCGACGAGCTTGAACCCGATCACGATCAGCCGGAGGTCGTCTCCCTTGTGGAAGCTCTCCACCAGCACCTCCGCCGACTGCGCCGCGGCAATCTCGATCGCCTTCTCAACGCTCTCCAACGTGTCGAGATCGACTGCGACGCCGCGGCCCTGCTCCCCGCGGGCCGGCTTCACCACCAGCGAACCGTGCTTCTCCAGCATCGCCTTCACGGCATCGCGGTCGCTCGCCTCGATCTCGTCGGGCACCACCACCCCGGCCGCCTCGACGATCCGGCGGGTCATCGCCTTGTCGTCGCAGATCGAAAGCGCCACCGCGCTTGTGAGTTCGCTCAAGGATTCCCGGCACTTCACCGCCCGCCCGCCCGAGGAGAGCTGGAACAGGCCTCCTTGGGCATCGATCACGTCCACGCCGATGTTGCGGCGCCGCGCCTCGTTGATGATGATCCGGGCATAGGGGTTCATGTCCTTGGCGGGATCGTGGCCGACGAACAGCCGCTCATTGATCACGTTGCGGCGCTTCACCGCGAACACAGGCAGCCGGTAAAAGCCGAGTTTCTGGTAAAGGGCGATCGCGCCGGCATTGTCGTGCAGCACCGACAGGTCCATCGAATAGGCGCCGCGAGCGACATAATGTTCGGCCAGCCAGCGAATGAGCGCTTCACCGACGCCGGCGTGAGCGGTCTGCGGATCAACCGCAAGGGACCAGAGCGAAGAGCCCTTTTCCGGATCCTCGAACGCCATGCTGTGATCGATGCCGGTCACCGTCCCGATCACGGCGCCGGTCTCATCATCCTCGGCGACGAAATAGGTGAGCAAACGCGCCTCGCCGCCTTCCTCGAAGAATTCGGGACGCACCGGGACCATTCGGTGAAGCGCATAGAGCCGGTTCACGGCATCCACGTCCGTATCCGGCACCATTCGGCGGACGATGAAGCCGGAAGGGCGCCGGTCCCACGTCCGATAGGTCGCCAAATTCAGCCGGAACGTGTGCGAGGGATCGAGGAACAGCTCGGCTGGCGCGGAGGCGATCAGCACGTGCGGATCGGTCACATACATGGCAATGTCGCGCTGCTCGGGATCCTCTGCCCGGATCGCAAGGATGAGATCCTCCACTTTTTGGAAGGTTTGGGCGAACAGGATGCGTCCCCAGCCGCAATCGACGAGGGCGTTCGGCCGCGGCCAGTCGGCCGGCGGCCGGCCGGATGGGCGCCGCCGGATCCGTGCAAAGGGCGTGCGCATCAGCCGACCCCCTGCTGCTGCAGCCAAAGCTCCAGCAGGCCCACCTGCCACAATTCGGAGCCGCGCAGCGGCGTGATATGGCCGGTCGGATCGGCGAACAGCCGCTCGAGATAGGCCATGTCGAACAGGCCGCGTTCCCGCGCAGCCTGGCTGGTGAGCGCGCCCTGCACCAGATCGAGATAGGGTCCCTGGATATATTTGAGGGCAGGGACCGGGAAATAGCCCTTGGGCCGGTCGATCACTTGGGCCGGGATCACCTTGCGCGCCACATCCTTGAGGATACCCTTGCCGCCGCCCGCCAGCTTCAGCTCGGAAGGGACCCGGGCCGCAAGCTCAGCCAGGTCATGGTCGAGGAACGGCACTCGGGCTTCGAGACCCCACGCCATGGTCATGTTGTCCACGCGCTTCACCGGATCGTCGACCAGCATCACCGTGGAATCAATCCGCAATGCCTTGGCGACCGGATCGGCGGCGCCGGGGCGGGCGAAATGCTCGCGGACGAACTCGAGCGGCAGGGACCCGCCGTTGCGCCAGTCCGGCCCGAGATGGCGGTTCAGGATCTCAGCGTCACGGTCGAAGAAAGCGCGGGCATAGGCCGCCACCGGATCATTGGCGCCGGCCATGGGCGGATACCAATGATAGCCGGCGAACACCTCGTC
>JALYGI010000215.1 GCA_030777185.1 Pseudomonadota bacterium | reverse complement strand
GCGCCAGGATCATCTTCCCGACCCGCCGGAACCTCGAGCGGCTTGCCCGCTTCGCCTCGATCGAAGAAGCGCGCGCGGATGCGGAGCGGCACCCGGTGCGCAAGATCGTGCCCTGGATCGAGGAAAGGAGCGGCGCCGAATGGCTCTGCATCCCGGAAGATGCGGGCTATCCAGTCACTTCCGAACTGCTCGACACAGCGCGCAGGACTTAGAGCGTCCGGCCAAGGTGAACTATCTTCGCATCGTCAAAAGGGCACTCCTGCTCGCCCTGCTCGGCTTCGGGGCGATGCTGCTTTACGGCTATTCCCGCACGCATCCCGAGGACATGCCCTGGACCGAGCTCGATCTTGCGCAGCCGATCGGCGCCTTCACCGGGCGCAAGCTTGCGGGGCTGGAGCGCGAAGGCGGAAGCTGCCAGGCTTTGCTCCGGCGGGCGGGCGTCCGCTTCAACGCACTGCCGCCCCGGTCCGGCGGCGAACGATGCGGCTATTCCGATGCGGTGCGGTTCACGGGCGGCGGCGCGCTCGACATCGGCTATCGGCCGCGCGATCTCGGCACGAGCTGTCCTGTCGCCGCTGCCCTGGCGCTTTGGGAATGGCACGTGGTCCAGCCCGCCGCGATCCGGCACTTCGGCAGCAAGGTCGCCGCGATCGATCATTTCGGAAGCTATAGCTGCCGACGCATTTACGGCCGTTCCGAAGGATCGTGGAGCGAGCATTCGACTGCCAATGCCGTCGACATCGCCGCCTTCCAGCTCGAGGACGGCACCCGGGTCACGGTGGTGGGTGACTGGAACGATCGGGGTGCGAAGTCGGCATTCCTGAAGGAGGTGCGCGACGGCGCCTGCGAGCTGTTCGCCACCGTCCTTTCGCCCGACTACAACGCCGCGCACCGCGACCATCTGCATCTCGATCAGGCCGATCGCGGCTCCTTCGGCTGGCGCGGGTGCCGCTAGGGCCTTTCCCGAAAAGGGATAAGGCTGGAGCAGAAAGGCTCCAGATCAGCGTCCGGAATAGATTTCCCGTGCCGCATCTTCGAGGAACTTCATGGTCCGCCGATAAGGTCCGCCGGCATGGCTGATCCGCGCGACTCCTAAAGCCGACAGCTGATCAGTCGGCGGCACGCCCGGTGCGGCCATGATGTTGACGGGCTTAGGGCAGGCTTCGCAGAATGCCGCTATCAAGGCGCTGTCTGCGAGACCGGGGACGAAAATCCCGCTTGCTCCCGCTTCGGCATAAGCGGCGGCACGTTCGAGCGCCTGTTCAAGCAAGTCGCGACCATGCGCAGAAGCGGGCGAGCGCAGGAAGATGTCAACACGAGCATTGATGAAGAAGCGCAGACCCGCTGCTTCGGCGGCTCCTCGCGCGGCGCGGAGGCGCTCGCTCTGCTCGCGCGTATCGTAAAAGCGGTGCTCGTCTTTGCTGTCCTCGAGATTGCACCCGATCGCGCCGGCGGCGATGGCCTGCGCCACTGTTCGGCCGACGGCGGCCGCATCGTCCCCATAGCCCCGCTCCAGATCAACCGAGACCGGCAGATCCACCGCCGCGACGATCCTGGCAAGGTTCGCAAGCGCGAGATCGAGCGGCAGCTTTTCGCCGTCCTGATAACCATGGGCGGCAGCGACCGACCAGCTTCCGGTGGCGATGGCGCGGGCGCCGGCCTGGGCCACCACTTTCGCGCTGCCTGCATCCCAGACATTGAACAGGATGAGAGGCTTGCCCGCTAGATGGAGAGCGTTGAAGAGTTCCGCCTTGTCCTGCTGAATCATGCGCTACGGCTCCTATGCCCCCACAGTGCAGGCAAAAGAAAAGCACGCGCGGCGGCATCCCGCCCGCGCGTGCTTCGCCGGCGCCCGCGGCGCCGCTAAGATTTCCGCCCGAGCTTAGCTCAGGTGACGCGACAGGTGCTTGTTCATCTCGAACATCGTCACCTTCTTCGCGCCGAAAACCTTCTCGAGCTTGTCGTCGGCGAGGATCTCGCGCTTGTTCTCCGGATTCTGAAGATTGTTCTTCTTGATATAATCCCACATCTTGCTGACCACTTCGCTCCGCGGCAGCGGGTCCGAACCCGTGATCGCGGCGAGATCGCCCGAGGGCTTCACCGGACGCGCGAGGCCACCCTGCGCCGCGCCCTTGGTTCGGGACTTGCCCTCGCCCGATTTCTTAGCAGCACCCTTTTTCGGTTCCAACATGTAGCCCTCCTCTGATTATTTTCTCGATAGAGCGGAAACGCGCCCGAAGTGCAATGGATTCGGAGACGCAATTATCAGCTCGTCGCACGCCAGCAACGGAGAGGCGAAGCGCGAAGCCCCTCAGATGGTTCCGAACGGCACCACTTTGTTGTCGGCATCATGCCCGATGTCGCAGCGTCCCAAAAAAACAATGCCCGATCGCTCGCACCAGTGGCGAACCACTTCCTCCTCCGTCTCCCCGAAATCGGGGTCGTTCTGCGGCACCTCCGTGCAGCGCCCGAGCCGGATCCCGGCGACCTTCCGCACGCCCGGATTGCTTGTGATGTGGAACATGGAGCGATCGGTCCGGTACATATATTCGGCCACGTCCTCGAGCAGCAGCACATGGCCGGATAGGTCCGGCTGCAGCGGAGTGCCGAGCAGCTGGCTGAGCACGGTGATGTTGAACGCCGCCGCCCTGTCCGTGCGGCGGAGCGAAGCATCCAGGGCGGAAGCTTCGCTTGTGGTCAGCCATGCCAGGCCGCGCCGGGCCGCATCCTCCCCGCCGCTGCGCCGAACGTCGGCCGGCATCGGCCCATGCGCCACCTTGCCGAACCCGGCGGCGTAGAGGCCCGCGAGCATGTAGCCGGCGTCGCTGTAGCCCAGATAGATTTTGTCCCGAGCCGCTCGGCCGAGGCGCCCGAGCACCTGCTCGGCGATGCGGCAGGAGCCGTAGCCTCCCCGCGCAAACCAGAGCGCGTCGAAGGCGGGATCGTTCGCCACGTCGAGGAAAGCCTCTGCACGAACATTGTCCGCCCCCGCGAAGTGATTGTGGCGAAGAAAGCATTGCGGATGGAAAACCAGCTCCACCTGGCCGAACTCGGCAGCGGCGATCGCCATCACCTGCTCGGCGGCGTCCCTGGCTATCGGCGTGCTGGGCGCCACCACTCCGATCCGCATCCTTGCTCCTCATCCCGTTTGAAATCGATCGCGCACCTCAATAGGGCGGCTCCATGACACAGGCCAAATCCTATTTCTTCTGCGGAATCGGCGGCAGCGGCATGCTTCCGCTCGCCTGCATCGTGCAGGGTCACGGCTTCGAGGTGGCCGGCTCGGACCGTTCGCTCG
>JALYGI010000214.1 GCA_030777185.1 Pseudomonadota bacterium | reverse complement strand
GCCGGTGCCCGGGTCGGCTATGTCGTGAGCCCGACAGTTCTTCTCTACGCCAAGGGCGGTTATTCAAATGCGCGCCTCAGGCCCGAGTTCACGAGCGGCGCGACCACGGCGCAACGGGCGGCTTTCGGCGGCTTCGAGCGGGACCGGAATGGCTTTCATGTTGGAGGCGGCGCCGAATTCGCAGTGGCGCAGTCTTTCTACGGGCGGCTGGATTACGCGCATCACAAGTACAAGGATTTCCAGGTCGACGCGAACAGCGAGCTGTCGTTCAGAAGAAACCAAGTCACGGCGGCAATCGGCTACCGATTCTGACCACGCTTGCTCGTGCCTCACGCGCACTGAACTAAACACTCACCTAAGGCCGCCCTTTTAGGCGGCCTTCTTTTTGCTCCAATGCGTCAGGATCTTTCCGCGGCCCTCTCCTCGAACGAGGTTGCGGGGATCCCATCCTCCTCTTTCCGGCCCGCGAAGTGCCAATTCCTTCCGTCATAGGCGAACAGCGTCGGCCGTCCGCCGACGAACGCTCCGTCTTCCCACCGCTGCACCTGCAGCTCCACACTGCCCTTCTTCGCTTCGATCCAATTGAAGCTCTGCTGCTCACCGCCGCGAAGGCGCGTCGAGGTTGCAGTTCCTGCCTGGATAACGAGCGCGGCTCCCGCAGTTTCCACCATTTCGCGTGCGGAAACGGAGTAGGAGCGATGGAAATGCCCGGCGAGCAGGATGTCGACCCCCGCATCCGCGGCGGCGGTAAGCGCGTCCATGCTGCGGTTCGCAACTTTGCTCAGCTCGCCTTCGTCACCCAGAGGCATTGCGAACAGCGGGTGGTGGGTGACGAGGATACGCGTCTTGCTTTCGGGAACCTGATGGAAAGCCTCGCGGATGCGATACATCTGCTCGTAGGAGACGCTGCCGTCCTTGATGGTCAAGGAGCGCGCGGTGTTGATGCCGAGCACCGCCAGCTCGTCATTCTCCCAATAAGGGCAGAGATCATCGTCGATGAAGCGCTTGTAACGGTGCAGCGGGCGCGCGAAGCGGCGAACCACGTCGTAAAGCGGCACGTCATGATTGCCGGGCACCGCAAGCGTCTCAAGGCCGCCCTGCTCGAGCCGGTCGAGGAACGCGGCGGCTTCCCGATATTGCGCGACCCGCGCACGCTGGGTGAAGTCGCCGCTGATCACCACCAGATCGGGGCGGCGTTCGAACAGGAAGGCTTCGACCGCAGCCACGACAGCCGGATCGTGATGCCCGAAATGCACGTCGGACAGGTGCGCAATGGTGGACAATATATTCTCCCGGGCAAACTGCCACCTGAACGAACCTGCCGCCCGAACGGTTGCCCGGTTTAGACCCAGACTCGTTCGAAGCGCGTCCCGAGGGTCGTCAGCAGCTCATATTGCGAGAGGCCTGACTGCGCCGCGGCGCTCGGCAGGCTGAAGTCGAGCTCGACCCAGTCGCCTTCGCGGAGCTCCGGGAGCGCATCGACGGCGATCGCCGTCAGGTCCATCGAGACGCGCCCAACCACCGGCGCGAAGGCATTTCCGATCCGTGCCCTCCCTCGGCTCGAGAAAGCCCGCAGATAGCCGTCCGCATAGCCGAGGTTGAGGATGGCGAGCTCCACCCCCTCTTCTGCCGTGAAGGTCGCATTGTAGCCGACCGCGTCGCCTGCCCCGATCCGGCGCCGCTGCACGATCTGCGCCTCGATCCTCACCACCTGCCGGATCTGCCCTTCGGCCTCAGGCCGGGGCACCCCGCCGTAGAGCGCAAGGCCGGGCCGTGTGAGGTCAAAGGTGTAATCGGCCCCAAGGCAGATGCCGGCGCTGTTGGCGAGGCTCAGCCGCCGGGCAGGCACCGCCGCCGCCACGGCGCGAAAGGCATCAAGCTGCCGCCGGTTCGTGTCGATATCCTCGTCCGCGCAGGCGAGATGGCTCATCAGCGTCTCGATCACGAGACCCTCAAGCAGTCCTCCCGCAGCCTCCTTCGCCGACAGGCCGAGCCGGTTCATGCCGGTGTCGACCATCACATCGCAGGGCCGCCCCCTGCCCC
>JALYGI010000213.1 GCA_030777185.1 Pseudomonadota bacterium | reverse complement strand
TCGCCAGCGCATCCTCAAAAGCGTCGAGAAGCAGGGGCGGCTCACCAATTACCTGATGCGGCGCGCGCTCGAAATCGGCGCCAAGCAATATCGGGGATCGGTGCCGCTCCGGGACCGGCCGATGGAGCTCCTCCTCCAAAGGACGCTGAAGCCCAAGATCTCGAAGCGCTTCGGCGGCCGCATCAAGGCCATGGTTTCTGGCGGCGCGCCGCTGAACCCGGAAGTCGGCATCTTCTTCCCCTCGCTCGGGCTCACCTTGCTTCAAGGCTATGGCCAGACCGAGGCAGCACCGGTGATCAGCTGCAATCGGCCGAGGGCCGGCATCAAGATGGACACGGTCGGGCCGCCGCTGAAGAATACGGAGGTGAAGGTGGCCGAAGACGGCGAGCTGCTCGTCCGGGGCGAGCTCGTCATGAAGGGCTATTGGCGCGATCGGGCGCAGACGGAGCGGACGGTTGTCGGCGGCTGGCTGCACACCGGTGATGTCGGCCATATCGACGAGGCGGGGCGGATCGTCATCACCGACCGCAAGAAGGATCTTATCGTGCTCGACAAGGGCGACAATGTCGCTCCGCAGCGCGTGGAAGGCATGCTCACGCTCCAGCCGGAGATCGTGCAGGCGATGGTGGTGGGCGACCGGCGGCCCTATTTGGTCGGCCTCATCGTTCCCGATCCCGAATGGACCGCCGAATGGGCCAAGGCCAACGGACGGAAGGTGGACTTCGCCGCCCTGGCGAAGGACCCTGATTATCAACGGGCGATCTCGGCTGCCGTGGAGCGGGTGAACAAGGATCTGTCGGTGATCGAGAAGATCCGCCGCTTCGTTATCGCCGACGAGCCGTTCAGCGTCGACAATCAGCAACTGACGCCGTCGATCAAGATCCGGCGCCACATCATCAAGCAGGTTTATGGCGAGCGGCTGGACGCGCTCTACAAACGCTAGACTTTTCCAGAATGAACCAGCCTGAACGGTGCTGGGTCGAACTCACCTCAATTGCTAGCGCTGCCGACGGTAGGGCGTGAACTCGCCGAGGCCGCAGGCGCCATAGCTGAAGCCCGTCGATGGATCGAAAACCTCGGCGATGTCGCCCGCGCAGAACCGGGTGGTCGTGGTGCGGACGCGGATCGCGCGGCCCGGTCCGATCTCGGGGCAGCCCGCCGGCGGCCGGTTCACGTAGACGAGATCCGTTCCCATGGTGCGGAAGATGATCGCCCCCTCGCCCACCGACTCGTTGCCGCCGAGCGTGCGGGACGAAACGCAACTCTGCGTCGGGCCGGCCTGCACCCGGCCCCGGAGCTCCTCGCTCAGCTGGCTCTGCGCAGCAGCGCTCATCTCCATTGGCCGTTCGGCCATGCATCCCGCGGTGAGTGCGATCAAGGGAAGGGCAAGAAGTGTCTTCATCTGTTCCTCCTAGACCTTGATCGGATCAGGCTGAATCAGCCTGCAACATCTTGGTCCAGGAGCTGAAACGCACCGGCAGCCCACTCGGCGCGTCAGCCGCGAAAATTATCCTTCGCGCGCCGCCGCTCGGCAAACTCGTCCGCTGAGGAAGCACGCATGAACGGATTGGTGGCAAGCTCGAGCCCGATCGTGGTCGGCACGGTCGCCTCCCCGGCCGCCCGTGCCGCCTCCACGGCAGCCACGCGCTCGGCGAGCACCTCGTTGTCCGGTTCCACCGTCGCGGCGAAGCGGGCGTTGGAGAGCGTATATTCGTGAGCGCAGTAAACGCGGGTCTCGGGCGGCAGCGTGGCCAGGCGCTGAAGGTTCGAATGCATTTGCTCGGCCGTTCCTTCGAACAGCCGCCCGCAGCCCATCGCGAACAGCGTGTCGCCGACGAAGATCAGGGCCTCGTCGCGCATATGGTAGGCGATGTGCCCGGCGGTATGCGCCGGAACCTCCATCACCCTCGCCCGGAGCGGCCCCAGCGCCACCGCATCGCCCTCGCGCACCTGCCGATCGAGCGTGGGGATGCGCGCAGCCTCGGCGGCGGGGCCGGTGATCGTGCAGACGCCGCCGGCTTTCTCGGCTGCCTGCTTGATGGCCGCATTGCCGCCGACATGATCGGGATGCCAATGCGTGTTCCAGATCTGCCCGATCCGCCAGCCGCGCGCGTCCGCTTCCGCCAGCACCGGTTCAGCAACCGCCGGATCGATCACCAAGGTTTCACCGGAGGTTTCCTCATGCACCAGCCAGACATAATTGTCGCTGAGCACGGGGATGCGGACGATCTCTACCATGTGCCGGTGTTCGGCATCGACGCCCAGGGCTCCTGCGGCGGCAGGCTGTCGCCCGCCTGGAGGAGCTCGATCGAGATATTGTCGGGCGTGCGCACGAACGCCATGTGGCCGTCGCGGGGCGGGCGGTTGATCGTCACGCCACCATCCCTCAGCCGCTGGCAGCTCTCATAGATATTCTCGACGCGGTAGGCGAGATGGCCGAAGTTGCGGCCCTCCGAATAGCCTTTCTCGTCCCAATTGTGGGTGAGCTCGACTTGGGCGCTTTCATCGCCGGGCGCGGCGAGGAAGATGAGCGTGAACCGCCCCCGCTCATTGTCCATCCGCCGGAGCTCGCGCAGGCCCAGAAGTTCGAAGAAGCGGATGGTTTCATCGGGATCGGAAACGCGGATCATGGTGTGAAGATACTTCATGCCATTCATATGCAGTCCGACGAAGATCGTTCCAAGATCCCCGGCCGTAAGGCTTCGGCAACCGGTCTTCGGTTATAGAGCGCGCCGGAGGCGGCATGAACTTGAAGCGTGTGGAGATGCATGATGGCACAACCGCCATCGTCAACACGGCCCAGGTGCTCTGGTTGGAAGCCAGGGACCCACGGACGACGCGCATTCATTTCGGCGGCAGCGCTCCGATCAGCGTCAAGGGCTCAGTTGCCGACGTCGCCCGGCAGCTCTCGCCCGGCCTTTGATCACTTTCCCGGGGCGGCCTGCACGGCTCCATTGGCCGCAAGCGCGGCCTGAGCGGCCTTGCCCGCGGGAGAGCCGGGCGCGAGCCGCGCCGCCTTTTCATAGAAGCTCTGCGCCGCGACCACCTCGCCGGTGAGGCCCGCGACCGTGCCGGCCTGGAGCAGGATGTCGGCATCGTCGGGCGCCAGCGAAACCGCTTTCGCGATATCCTCCTTGGCCCGGGCGACCCGTTCCTCGCGCAGCGCAAGGGCGGAGGAGAGATACCAGGCAAAGGGATCGGCGGGAACGAGCTTCAGTCCCTGATCGATATCCGCACGGGCGGAAACGAGGTCGCCCGCCGCCACGGCGGTTCGGGCGCGGTCGAGATGGACTTCACCGCGAAGCTCGGTCGCGAGCGTTGGGACGGCGAGTGCGGCATCGAAGGCCCTGCGCGCTTTGGCGGCATCGCCAGCGGCAAGCCAGCTGTTGCCCGACTGGGCCCAGAAATCGGCGCGGCCGGCATCCTTCGCAGCTTCCGCCTCGATCGCCGCCTGCTCGAACGTCGTGGCCGCCGGAGCCCAGCGCTCGAGCTTGGCGTAAGCAAGACCGAGGCATAGGCGCGCCTTGATGCCGCCGCCCTTGAGACGCCAGTCGCCGGCCATCGCGACCGCCTGCTCGGGCGCGGCCTTGACGAGCGCGGCACAGGCCTCGGCGCTCGGCGTGGTAGCAGCTTGAGCGGCGGCGGCAAGCGCCAGCAGGAACGGGATCACAGAGCCTCCAGCAATGCATCCACCACCCGGATGAGGAGCGCGATGTCTTGCTCGCGCGACAGGCGGTGATCGCCGTCTTTGATGAATATCGCCTGCACATCGGCTGAACGGAGGCGCTCCGCCAGCTGCAGGGAAATGCTCCACGGCACGTCCTCGTCGGCTTGGCCGTGGAGCAGGCGGACGGGACAGCTTATCTCAATCGGGCCGCCGAGCAGGCCGTGACTCTCGGCGCTTTCCCAGAAGATCCGGGTGGTGACATAAGGCTGGTCGGAATAGGCGCTCGGCTCCTCGAGCCTTCCATCGGCGAGGATGATCCTTTTCTGCTCGTCGGAGAAGCCCCAGGACGTAAAGTCCGGCGCCGCTGCGATGCCGACCAGACCCTTCACTCGGGCCGGCCGGGCAAGCGCTGCAAGCAGCATCAGCCAGCCGCCCATCGAGGAGCCGACCAGCACCACCGGGCCTTCCGCGACCTGGTCGATCATCGCGATGACGTCCTCGCGCCAGTCGGTGAGGCTCTGCGCCTCGAACGTGCCATCGCTGAGCCCGCAGCCCGTATAATCGAAGCGAAGCATGGCACGGCCTTCCGCGCCGGCCCAGGCGTCGAGCGCCGTCGCCTTGCTGCCGTCCATGTCCGACATGTAGCCGGGAAGGAACAGGAGCGTGGGGCCGCGGCCCGCTCGCTGACGATAAGCGAGGCGGCGGCCTGCTCCGCGCTCGAGATGAAGAAGGTCGTTTGGTCGCTGCGGCAGGCTCGCGAAGGTCATCGGGGTCCAGCGCCGGCATTGGCAAGTGAGCCGATCGGCGCGGGCGAGTGGAAGCCAGAATGGTTGCACATGCCACGCTGACTAGCATGAGCTTGGTGCCGTGGGAAAATCCCCGTGGAGCCGGACTCTTCTAGGGCTGGAGGAAGCGGCTGGGGCTCGCTACATGCAGCCCATTATGACGCAGCAGTTCAAGATCCGCCTTCCCGATGGCTCCGTGCGCGAGGTCGAGGAGGGCACCACGCCCGCCGATGTCGCCGCGGCGATCGGACCGGGCCTCGCCAAGGCGGCGCTTGCCGCGCGCGTCAACGGCGAGGTGCGTGACCTGAAGCGCCCATTCGAGGAGGATGCCGAGCTCGCGCTCATCACCGCTCGCGACGAGGCGGACGCGCTCGAGCTGGTGCGGCACGATTATGCGCATGTGCTCGCCGAGGCGGTGCAGAACCTGTTTCCCGGAACGCAGATCACCTTTGGTCCGGCGACCGAGGACGGCTTCTACTACGATTTCGCGCCCAAGGACCGGCCTTTCACCGAAGAGGATTTGCCGGCGATCGAGGAGGAGATGCGGCGCGTCATCGCGCG
>JALYGI010000212.1 GCA_030777185.1 Pseudomonadota bacterium | reverse complement strand
CGTCTGATCGGTGAGCGGCGTGTGGAGCGTGATGAAATCGGCGCGGGCGAGGAGCTCATCCAGCTCCACCTTCTCGATTCCCAGCTGAACCGCGCGTTCGGGGGTGAGGATGGGATCGTAGGCGATCACCTTCATCTTGAGCCCGATAGCCCGGTCGGCAACGATCGAGCCGATATTGCCGGCGCCGATCAGGCCCAATGTCTTGGACGTCAGCTCGACACCCATGAAGCGGTTCTTCTCCCACTTGCCGGCCTGGGTGGAGGCGTCGGCCTGCGGAAGCTCGCGGGCGAGCGCGAACATGAGCGCGATGGCGTGCTCGGCAGTGGTGATCGAATTGCCGAAGGGCGTGTTCATCACCACCACGCCGCGGGCGGTGGCGGCGGGGATGTCGACATTGTCGACTCCAATGCCGGCGCGGCCGACCACCTTTAGCCTGCCCGCGGCGGAAAGAAGGTCGGGCGTGACCTTGGTGGCGGAGCGGATCGCCAGCCCGTCATAGTCGCCGATGATGGCCTTGAGCTCTTCCTTGGAAAGGCCCGGCCGCTCGTCGACCTCGACTCCGTTTGCGCGGAATATTTCGGCGGCTTTCGGATCCATCTGATCCGAGATGAGAACCTTCGGCATTTTTCCCCCTTAAACTGCGCGTGCCTGCGCGAAGGCCCAGTCGAGCCACGGTCCGAGCGCCACGATGTCGTCGGTTTCGACGGTGGCGCCGCACCAGATACGGAGCCCCGGCGGCGCATCCCGGTAGCTGGCAATGTCGAAGGCGGCGCCTTCCGCTTCGAGCAGCAGGGCCATCTTCTTGACGAGCGCCATCTGCCCGTCGCCATCGAGCCGTGGAACGGCGGCTTCCGCGAATTTGAGGCAGACGCTGGTATTGGATCGGATTGCTGGATCGGAAACGAGATGCTCGATCCAGGGCGTCGCCTGCACCCAGGCATCAAGCGCGGCCGCGTTGGCGTCGGCCCGCGCGATTAGGGCGTAAAGGCCGCCCAGGCCCTGCGCCCATTCCAGGGCGTAGATATAATCCTCCACCGCCAGCATTGACGGTGTGTTGATCGTCTCGCCCTGGAAAATGCCCTCGATGAGCTTGCCGCCTTTGGTGAGGCGGAAGATCTTGGGCAGCGGCCAGGCGGGAACGTGGCTTTCCAGGCGCTCCACAGCGCGCGGCCCGAGGATCAGGACGCCGTGCCCGCCCTCGCCGCCCAGAACCTTCTGCCAGCTGAAGGTCGCGACATCGAGCTTGTCCCAGGGAAGGTACTGCGCGAAGGCCGCGGAGGTAGCGTCGGCAATCGTGAGCCCCTCGCGCGCGTCGCTGATCCAGTCGCCGTCGGGCACGCGTGCGCCGCTGGTGGTGCCGTTCCAGGTAAAGACCACGTCACTGGCGGGATCGACCGCCGCCAGGTCCGGAAGCTCCCCATAGCGAGCCTTCATCACGGCGGCGTCGAGCTTGAGCTGCTTGAGCACGTCGGTGACCCAGCCTTCGCCAAAGCTTTCCCAGGCAAGCATCGTGACCGGCCGCGGACCGAGCAGACTCCAGAGCGCCATCTCGACGGCGCCGGTGTCCGATGCGGGAACGATGCCGATCCGGTGGGTTGAAGGTACGCGGAGGATCTTGCGGGTGAGCTCGATGGCGTAACCCAAGCGCGCCTTGCCGAGCTTCGAGCGATGCGAGCGGCCAAGCGACCCAAGTGCAAGATGTTCGGGGCCCCAGCCCGGCGGCTTCGCGCAAGGGCCGGACGAGAAATATGGTCGGTCGGGCTTCTCGCCCGGTCTATCGGTCAACACTCAAAACTCTCCTCGCAGAGAGCACGCGCCGCGTTGGGACGGCGTGGCCCGCCGACGGACTTAAAGCAGCCGGCGGGCCTGTCAACCGAAGGCGTCACTTCTTCTTGAAGAGCACCTCGCCGCGGCGGGAAACGAGCAGCTTCTCGAGCGTCACGGGGTGGAAATAGGCTTCAACCCGATTGCCCTGAGGATCGGTGCCATAAACCTCGTAGCAGCCGCCATCCACCTTGGACTTGCGGACCTGCCAGCCCTGCTTGACGAGCGTCTTCTGGAGGACCTTCTGCGTCTTCCACTTGGCCTGCGGGCCCGCATTGCAGGTCATCTTGCCGGTCGCGAGCGCCGGCCCGCCCATAGTGAGCGCGGCAGCGGCGATGGCGAGGTGGGGCAGATATTTCATTGGATACTCCTTTACGTGGTGGTGAGCGGGACCGAGGATTCCCGCGCCGTGCGGACGCGGAACAGATGGGCAGCGCGCCACAGCTCGAGTGCGGCAAGCGGCGCGAAGTTGAGGAACGCTGCCATGACATTGTCATGGACGAACATCCAGTGGACGAGGGGCAGGATGGCCGCCGGATAGACAAGGCGCTGGACCCGTTTCCAGCGCCCCTTCAGAGCGCGCATCGAGAGGTCGTTGCTGGTCAGCGCCAGCGGCAGGAACAGGAAGAAAGCGGCCCAGCCGGTCCAGATGCCGAGCGTCCCGATCTCGGCCAGCACATTGCGGGCCGTTTCCATATCGAGCAGATAGAAGAGGAGGTGAAGCAGGGCGTAGAAGAAGCCGGCCACTCCGAATGCGCGGCGCCGGCGGATCAGCCACTGGATCCACGGGCGGCCGCGGAAGATCATCGACAGCGGCGTCAGCATCAGCGCGAAGATGATGAAACGCGCCGACCATTCGCCGCTCGGGTGGAGGAGGTCGCCCGGCCAAATGTCCGGAGCCGTGAAATAGGTGCGGACCATCAGAATGGCCGGAATCGCAAGCAGCCCCCACAAAAAGAGCCTGCTGTTCAGCACCGACTTCAATGCACTTGCCATGACCGCCTCATAGCTTATTGCGAATGATTATCAACTAGGAAAGCGTGTCTGCAGTGCGCTCGGCGGCGATCCACTTTGAGATGGGACAGCGGCCATATTGCCGCTAAAGGCGGGCCAATGACCGACCCAGTACCGCCGAAGAGCGTCTTCCAGAACGCTCGCGAAGAAGCGCAAGTCGCCAACCAGGCCACCTCCAGCCCGCAGACCGAGGATCCGGCCTACCGGCTCGCCTTTCAGGACATGGACTTCCTGCTCCGGCAGGATCTGCGCCCGGTACGATTCCAGCTGGAGCTTTTGAAACCCGAATTGCTGCTCGACGAGGCAGGGATCGAGTCCACGTTCGTCTTCTATGGGTCGGCTCGGATCCCGGAACCGTCCAAGGCGGAGACGCTTGTCCAGAACGCGATCACCGATCACCAACGGCTGGTCGCGGAGCGGCTGCAGGCAAAATCGAAATATTATGACGAGGCGCGCAGGCTTGCCAGAATTGCCAGCCGGGTCGCGACCTCCGCCGAGGGAAAGAAGCATTTCGTGGTCTGTTCGGGTGGCGGCCCCTCGATCATGGAAGCAGCCAATCGCGGCGCCACCGACGAAGGCCAGGATTCGATCGGCCTCAACATCGTGCTCCCGCACGAACAGCTCCCCAATCCCTATGTGACCCCGCACCTCAGCTTCCAATTTCACTATTTCGCGCTCCGCAAGATGCACTTCCTCATCCGTGCCCGCGCCGTCGCCATTTTCCCGGGCGG
>JALYGI010000211.1 GCA_030777185.1 Pseudomonadota bacterium | reverse complement strand
TCTTTTCAGGCCGTCTTTCCCCCGGCCGCCATGGTCCCTCGTTGTTCCGCGACCTCAAGGCGAACGGCTACCGCGTCGGCGTCTTCTCCGGACAGCCGGAAAGCTTCGGCGAGATTTCCGAAACGGTAGGAATGAAGGAGAGCGCCGACATCTTCGTCGATGGCGAGACGCTGAAGGATCAGCGCGCGTTCGGCTTTGCCGCGCAGGGCTCGATCCTGATCGATGGAAGGAGACTTCTCAGTGCGTTCGACCGCTCCTTCGGCAGTCCTGCAGCGTGGCAGCGCCCGGTTTTTCTATATGTCAATTTCCAGGAAGCGCATTTTCCCTACAGCCATCCGGGCACGCCGCGGCTGATCGGCGGCGATCCCATTCCCCGGGGCAAGATCTCGGCGGAAAACCGGGAATGGGTCGAGCGAACCTATTGGAATGCGGTCGCCTATGACGATCGGCTTATCGGGCAGCTGATCGGTCGGCTGAAGCGGCTCGGCGTGTGGGACGATACTTTGCTGGTGGTGACTGCCGACCATGGCGAGTCGCTGTTCGATGACGATTTCCTCGGTCACGGCCACGTCATCAATCGCCAACAAACCCGGATACCGCTGATCCTCAGCGCGGCGGGCGCGGCGGTTCCGCAGCCGATCGGCCTATCTGACTATCGGAACGTCATTCTAAGAACGCTCGGCGCCGCGCTCCCGCTCGGGGAAGCGGGCGGACCGGTGTTCCAGCATATCGGCAGCCTCGATGCTCCGGTGGCGATCGGCATGGTCGAGCGCGGCGCAATCTGGACCACCTTCCAATTCGAGACGGAGGAGCTCTGGTTCAGCGATGCGGGCCGGCGAGTGCGATATTCGGCCCTCGCGAACGGATCGCGCGAAAAGGCGCGTGCGGAGCGACTGTTCGCGGAATGGGCCCGCCAGCGGTGGCTTGCCCACCTGACCGGAAATGGTGGCTAAACCGCCGTTCTGCCATATGCCTGATGGTTGTACGGGTGGGAGATGCTGAGCCCGCCATCCACCACCAGTGCGTGGCCGTTGACGTAGCTCGAATCCTCGGAGGCGAGGAAGAGGGCGGCGTTGGCGATCTCCTCCGGCTCCCCGCCGCGCTTCAGCGGGTTGAGGTGCCCGATACGGTCCTCCTTGTTGTTCGCCCGCGCCCACTCGTAAACCGACCGAGTCATACCGGTCTCGATGAGGCCCGGGCAGATGGCGTTTACTCGGATGTTGGCCCCGGCGAGCTGGGTGGAGGCGACCTGGACAAGGTTGATGACGCCCGCCTTGGAGGCGGAGTAAGCTGGCCCGCCGGCGCCGGCGCGAAGCCCGGCGACCGAGGCCGTGCAGATGATCGACCCGCCGCCGCGATCCTTCAGCGCAGGCGCGGCGTGCTTGATCGCGAGGAACGGCCCAATGAGGTTCACCCGCAGAATGCGCTCCCAATCCTCGGCCGTTTGTTCAAAGATGCTCGCGAGCCCTCCCGAGACGCCGGCATTGGCGAACATGATGTCGAGGCCGCCAAACTTCGCGAGCGCTGCCTGGACGAGGTCTTGAACGTCTTCGTCGTTGCCGGCATCCGCCCGGAAGGGGAGCGCCGCAGTGCCGATCTCAGCCGCCGTTATATCCTCGCCCTGGAGATCCGCGACGACGAGGTTCGCGCCTTCGGCCGCGAACAGCTTGGCCGTGGCGCGGCCGATGCCGGAGCCGGCACCAGTCACGATCGCGACCTTCCCTTCCAGGCGTCCCGTCATAGCCCGGCTCCCGTGGTGGAACCGCCATCGACGACGATCGCCTGGCCCGTCATGAAGGTTGAGGCAGGGGCCGCGAGGAAAACCGCTGCCCCGGCGATTTCGTGAGGCTCGCCGATGCGCTGCATCGGGCTATGCCGCGTCACCGCCTTTAGCGTGTCCGGATTTTCCCATAAGGCGCGGGCAAAATCGGTCCGGATAAGTCCCGGCGCGATGCAGTTGACTCGCACCTGGTGCGGCCCAAACTCCGCCGCGAGGTTGCGAGCGAGCTGGAAGTCCGCAGCCTTTGAAATGTTGTAAGCTCCGATCACCGCGGACGCCTTCAAGCCGCCGATCGATGATATGATGATGATCGATCCCTCCCGCCGCTCGATCATCTCGGGGGCAACCATCTGAATCAGCCAATGATTGGCAATGACATTGTTCTCGAGGATCTTGCGGAACTGGTCGTCGCTGATCCCGGACATCGGGCCGTAATATGGGTTCGACGCCGCGTTGCACACGAGGATGTCGATGCGCCCCAGCTGCCGACGGGTTTCGTCGACGAGGTTCTGAAGTGCCTCCTTCGACGAAATGTTTGCAGGGATCACAACCGCGCTGCCGGCACCATGCTTGTCGTTTATTCCACGCGCCGCCTCTTCGCAGGACTCTGCCTTGCGGCTCGAGATGACGACCTTCGCGCCCTGATCAGCCATCGCCTCGGCGATCGCTCGGCCGATACCCCGCGAAGAGCCCGTGATCACGGCCACTTTGCCGCTGAGGTCGAAAA
>JALYGI010000210.1 GCA_030777185.1 Pseudomonadota bacterium | reverse complement strand
GGTTTTCTCCGCCCCGCCCGAAAAAGACGACTGCGATCCGGCGGCCCGTGGGCGTGGTGAGATAGCCGACGTCGCCGGTATAGCCTGCGAGGGTGCCCGTCTTGTTCTCCACCCTCGCGCCCGGTGGAAGAATGCCGCGGATGCGATTCGACCCGGTCCGGCAACGGTACATCATGTCCAGCAGGAGCAACCGGCTTTCAGGTTTCAGGGCGCCGCCGGTGTCGATCAGCCGCAGCAAGCCCAGCATTGCGACCGGGGTGCTCGAATCCCGGACGTCTCGAAGGTCACGGCGCGCACTGAGCAGCTGGGCGATGGTGCGGTCTACTCTGATGCCGGTGAGGCCATGCGCAAGCAGCCACCGGTCCACCGAAGTCGGTCCTCCGAGGGTCGAGAGCAGCAAGTCGGTCGCCCGGTTGTCGCTGCGCGTTATCATTCTGTCCATGAGTGTTCCGGCGGTCGCGCCACCGACGGTGTCGTGGAGGCTTCGGCGGCCCGCATCGACCTCGGCAAGATAAGCTGCCGCGACCGCAATTTTCATGGTGCTCGCCATCGGAAAGCGCTGGCTGCCGTTGAAGCTGACGGTCTTTCCGGTCGCCAGGTCCATGGCGGCGATCCCATATTCCCCGGGATTCTCGCTCGCCATGGCGGCAAGCCGCTGCTCGAGCAGCTCCAACTTGGGCGAAATCTGCGCAGCGGCCGGCTGCGCCAGAAAGGCAGCGAGCCACGCAAGCAACATAACGAACCGCATTCATACACTCCGATCGGATACAGCTGGGCTGACTCATTCAGGCCCACCGCGGGCTGCAGCAACGTACATCCTGCTTGCTTAAGGCGTTACTACGGCAATTCTATGTCGTCGCGCGCCGCTCTCCGTTCGTCCGGTTTCCGGCGCGACATGGATCGTGACGCTCAAGCTTTGCTCCAGTTCAAGCAGAGCGCGTTCACTCTCGGTGCTCGCCTCAGATTCCCGTCGTAGCGCCCGCTGCCAAGCTATCGCCGCCATGTGCTACAGAACGGACTTTGGGAGAAACGCATGAAGCCTCTGCTCGGATTGACCATGATGGTGCTCGCAGCCGCTGCTGGTCGATTGGATGCCGCCCCTCGTGCCCGTGCCATCGGCGTTCCCTTTGAGGGGGTTACCGGACCGCTCAACGCGATCACCGACGTCGGCGGCGTTGAGATCGGACATGTGACGCTGATCCGAGGATCGGGAAAGCTCATGCCCGGCAAGGGGCCGGTGCGGACAGGCGTCACCGCCATCCTGCCGCGCGGCCGCGCCTCGACCACCCCCGTCTTCGCCGGCTGGTTCACGCTCAACGCAGCCGGCGAGATGACTGGGACGACCTGGATCGAGGAACGGGGCCTGCTCGACGGCCCGATCATGATCACCAACACTCACAGTGTCGGAGTGGTCCGCGACGCGGCGGTGAAGTGGATGGTCGCCAAAGGATGGAAGGCCGACTGGAACGTTCCCGTCGCCGCCGAGACTTGGGACGGCCTGCTCAACGACTTGAACGGATTTCATGTGCGCGAGAGCCATGCGCTTGCCGCCCTCGATGCGGCTCGGGCCGGGCCGGTTGCGGAAGGAAGTGTCGGCGGCGGAACGGGCATGGTCTGCTCGCGCTTCAAAGGGGGCATTGGAACCGCCTCCCGGCGGCTCCCCAGGGCGCAGGGCGGCTACACCGTGGGCGTGCTCGTCCAGTGCAATTATGGTGCGCGCAACATCCTTCGGATTGCCGGTGCTCCGGTCGGTGCCGAGCTCAAGGACACGGATCTTCCCTGCTACGCCCGGCCTCAAGCAGCCCCCCGCTTTCCTTTTGCGACCTGCGGCGCGCCCGCCGCTGCGCGGGCCGAGGGAGACGGAAAAGCGCGTGCCGACGGCTCGATCATCGTCGTCGTGGCGACCGATGCCCCGCTGCTGCCGCACCAATTGAAGCGGCTGGCGAAGCGGCCGTCGCTTGGGCTCGGCCGGCTCGGCTCGATCGCCAGCGACGGCTCCGGCGACATCTTCATCGCCTTTTCGACCGCCAATCCGGATCTCCGGAGCGTCGATCAGGGCCCCGGCGCGCGAACCGTGTCCATGCATCCCAACGATCTGCTCTCGCCGCTGTTCGAAGCTGCCACCCAGGCCACCGAAGAAGCGGTGGTGAACGCGCTGGTCGCGGCCAGGACGATGGAGGGTGCGGACGACCTGCGCGTCTCGGCCTTGCCGCATGCAGCGCTCCGCGACATCCTGCGCAAATATGGCAGGCTCAACGAGGCTGCCGGATCCGCCGTGCGCTGATCGGCCAGTGGCCCGGGTTTATGGTGAGGCCGGTGACCCGGTTTCGGACGCGCTCGAAGCGGAGGCGGTCGCCGCGGGGCGCCGCGATGCGGAAGTCGGCGGGCCCGGTCGGCTCCAGCAGCGCCCGGCCTTGTGCCGGCAGATAGAGGTTCGATCGGGCGGGGCCGCGTGCCCAAAGCCGGCCTGCTTCCTCCTCGATCGTGACGTTCATGCCGGGTGCGAACTCATAGGTCCCGGCATAGGAGCGTAATGCCGCCTCGCTCGGCGGATGCCCTCGCGTCGCCGGCGGATCGAGGCGTGGGACGCTCGCCAGCACCGCGTCCCAGGCGGCCTCCGATGCAAGCAGGCTGAGATTCTCGACCGACAGAGCGGGGTTGTCGACCGCGGCGGTCGTCGCAGCGAACAATACGTCACCATCGGCAGTGGTCGCATAAGGCTGGATCGCCCGGCCCATTGCCATGTGCACTTGCGTCGCCAATCGCTGCAGCGCCCATACCGGCAGCTTCTGATTGGTGAGGACCAAAGTCAGCGTCGTGTTGCCGCTCGGGCCGCCTGCCGGCGGCCCGGCAGGCGGGGCGATTTTGTCCAGCTTGCCCTGGATGCGCCCGTGGATCGTGCCGCAATCATCGGGTGTCGGCCCGGCGCAGCGAACCACGCGCCCATCGCGGCCCACGACATGGCCGAGCGCGTTGACGACGGTGAACACCGCGACCTTGGTCGGACCGCTCTGGCGGATCGCGCCGCCTTGCCCCGAATAGGTGCGGGCATCGAAGAACCCGCCCTGCGTCGCAAAGCGACCGGCGCCGACCGCGCCGAGCGGGAAAATTCCAGGCCGAGCCGCGGCCAGCGCCGCACGCCCCAGCGCACCGTCCGGCGTGACCGTCGTGAAGCGTCGTGGTCCGAGATCGAAGATGATGGCGCCGGCAACGGTGGCGATGTTGGCAAGGGCGCCCGGATCGGCGCGCTGATCGCGAAGCGCCTCGGCGACGCCCGTCGCTACCGACAGGCCGTAGCTCGAGCCCCCCGCGAAGGTGATCGCATCCACGAATGGCTCGTCATAGCTGAGGCGCAGCGCGTCGGTGTTGATCGTCCCCGGCGCCCCGCCGCGGACATCGACGGCGACCGCCACCGGTTGCGGAAAATGAAAGACCGTCGCTCCAGTCGGGCCCTCTCGGTATTCGGCGACGCCGATCCGCACGCCGGGAAAATCGAAGTTGAGCGCTCGAGCATGGTTCGGCAGGTGCGGCTGGGGAGCCTGCATTGCCCGCCCGGGTTGGGGCGCCGCCAGGGCGACGATCAAGGCAAAGCGCACCGCGCCTAGGACAGATCTGACCATGAATCCTTCTTCTCCCGGTTGAAGCAGATGGCAAAGTGGTCGAACCACTGCACATTGATCATACAGTTCCCGAGACGATGGGAGAAAGTCGGCTATGAAGCGTGGAGAAACGCCGCTCGGAACGGCTGCGGACGGGCACTCCCAGGAAGCGGAGGGGAGGCCGGCTCCGCCGGATCTTTCGGCATTCTGGATGCCGTTCACGGACAACCGGTCGTTCAAGGCCAATCCCCGGCTCTTCGCATCGGCCGAAGGGATGTATTACCGGACTCCGGACGGGCGCCAGGTGCTCGATGCGACTGCCGGCCTGTGGTGCGTCAATGCCGGGCATGCCCGTCGGCCGATCGTCGACGCGATCAAGGCACAGGCCGGCATGCTGGATTTCGCGCCGACCTTCCAGCTCGGGCACCCGCTCGCCTTCGACTTCGCGGCCCGGCTGGCCGGGATCATGCCGGCGGGGCTCGATCGCATCTTCTTCACCAATTCCGGCTCGGAATCCGCCGATACGGCGCTCAAGATCGCATTGGCCTATCAGCGCGCCCGGGGGCAGGGCAGCCGGCTTCGGCTGATCGGCCGCGAACGCGGCTATCACGGAACCAATTTCGGCGGCACCTCCGTTGGCGGCATCGGCGGCAACCGCCGCAGCTTCGGGGCGCAGATCTGGGGCGTGGATCATCTTTCCCACACCCATCGGGCGGCCGCCGCCTTTTCGCGCGGCATGCCCGAGGCCAACGAGGATCTGGCGGGAGAGCTCGAGCGCCTGGTTGCCCTGCACGGCGCCGAGACGATCGCTGCCGTGATCATCGAGCCAATCGCCGGATCGACGGGTGTGCTGGTGCCGCCGCGCGGCTATTTGGAGCGGCTGCGTGAAATTACCCGGCAGCACGGCATCCTGCTGATCTTCGACGAGGTGATCACCGCCTTCGGCCGGCTTGGAGCGGCCACGGCGGCCGAATATTTCGGTGTGACGCCCGATATGATCACCACCGCCAAGGGGCTCACCAACGGCGCCGTGCCGATGGGCGCCGTCGCCGTCTCGCGCGAGGTCCACGACACGGTCATCGACGCTGCGCCGCCCGGCATCGAATTCTTCCACGGCTATACCTATTCGGGTCACCCGCTCGCCGCCGCCGCCGGCATCGCCACGCTGGATCTCTACGCCGGCGAGGGGCTCTTCGAACGGGCGGCCGGGCTTGCTTCCCGCTGGGAGGAGGCAATCCATTCGCTCTGCGACACCCGCCACGTCATCGACGTGCGCAATCTCGGGCTGGTCGCGGGGATCGAGCTCAGCCCCCGCGGCGGCGCCCCCGGCGCGCGAGGGCTGAGCATCTTCCACCGATGCTTTGACGAGGGGCTGCTGATCCGGGTCACCGGCGACATCATCGCCCTCTCGCCGCCGCTGATTGTCACCGAGGCGCAGATTGACGAGATGGTGAGCCGGCTGGCCCGCGTCATTGGAGAAGCGCAATGACGGAGGCCACGCCGCAATCGCTCAACGAGTCCGAATTCGGAGTCCTACGCGGAAGGCGCGGCCGAGCAGATCGCTGTACGTCGTGTTGGCGGAAATACCGCCTTCCGGAAGCAGCAGCGGATCGGCATCGAACACGTTCGTGACGTTGACGAAGAACTCTCCATCGCCGCGCCCAAGTGCGTTGAACTTCGTGGTCACGTTGAGGTCCACGTAAAACAGCCCTGCGGCATCGTTGTTGTCGATTGTCGGGAATTGCGAGACGATCGCTGAGGGGCGGCCGACCGGGCAGTTCGTCTCGCATTCGATAAAGCTGTTGCTGAACGTTCCCGAGCTGATCCCGCGCGCGGTGCCGGTGATGGTGTAGGTCGGCGTATCGACCGATGCCGAGAAGCGGTAGATCCACTTCGGCGGACCGCTGCCGCCGTTTGATCCGACACTGTCGACGGGAATGCTGAAGCCGGTGTCGGTGATGTTGTCGATATAGCGCGTCGCCAGGCCCCTGAGGGTGAAGGCGCCGTCGACATTCGCAAACAGCCTCTCGATCGGCAGGCGGTAGCTCGCTTCGAAGTCGACACCCCGCACTGTCTGGCGGCTGAAGTTGAACGGGCTGGCGCGGACGAAGATGTCGCGATCGCCGGTCGGATCGGGCCCGAAGGCGGCGCAGAACTCCTGCCGGCCCTCGAAGCAGCGGTTGACGATGGCCTGCGCGAAGAGCTGGCCGATTGCATCCTCGACCTTGACCTCGAAGAAGTCGGCCGAAGCGGAGAAGCCGCCCAGGAAACGCGGCTGGAGAACCACGCCGGCGCTGAAGGAGTCCGCCTTTTCCGGGCGAAGGTTGAGATTGCCCGTCGTCGTCTCACGGAAGGTCAGGCGATCTCCAAGCTGGGGCGTGAACGGGTTGTCCACCGTGTCGGTCCGCGAAGTGCCGGCCTGGAACAGCTCGTTGAGGTTGGGCGCGCGGATGTCGCGCGAGCGCGTGGCGCGGAAGCGGATGTCCTCGATCGGTTCCCACGTCGCGCCGACCTTCCAGGTCGTCACGTATCCGGAGGTCGAGTAATCGGTTGCGCGCACTGCGCCGTTGAACTGCAGACCGAAGCCGAGCGGAATCAGCGTCTCGAGATAAGCTTCCTTGACGTTGTAGCTGCCGAATGTGGGCAGGTAGTTGCCGACGGAGAAGCCCGTCTGGAATTCCGGGGGCACGAAGCCCGACACTTCTTCTTTGCGATATTCGCCACCGACCGCGACGCTGACGTCGCCCGCCCAGGTGGCGAAGGGCGTGAAGGACAGGTTTACGCCGGCGACAGTCTGCTCAAGCTTCTGGTCGCGAAACGGATCGCCCAGCACATAATCGATCGCCGCCTGGCTTGCGACGCCGATCCCGAGCCGGTTGAGCGGCGCGCAATTCGGGTCGTTGTTGGTTGGATTGGCATCGACGTTGATCCGGCAGACGATTGTTCCCGGTGCGACGCCGGCCGGGTTGCCGGCGCGGGCGAATACCGCGTCGGTCGCCGCGTTGACCCGGGAGGTGATCATGATGTTGCGCAGCTGCTCGCGGGTATTCGTCTGGCCGTACTGGCCATAAGCGCTCCAGTTAGCGCTGTTTCCGAACAACTGGAACTCGCCTCCCGCGCCCAGGACATAGCGTTGGACGTCACGCTGATTGTTGGATTGGCGATTGGGCAAGTCCACAGCGGTGGTTCCCACGGTGACGGAGGTGATCCCCTGCAACCGTGCGGCGCCGAGCGTGTTGATGAGGAAGGCGTTGTCAGCCTGCAGTCTCACGATGGTCGAAAACTGCGGGCCGGCGTCGAACAGCGTCTCCTGCCAGTTGTAGGAGGCTTCGCCGAACAGCTCGATCCACGGCTCCAGCTCGAAACTTACCCGTCCGAAAACGCCCCAGCGTTCTTCGGCGGCATCAAAACCGAGGCGGCGGCTGTTGTCGGCCAGCTCCCAGTCGCCGCCCATCGTCAGAGTGGGGC
>JALYGI010000209.1 GCA_030777185.1 Pseudomonadota bacterium | reverse complement strand
CGCCAGTCCAGCGGCATCCACCTCTAGGTCCGCCTTCCTGGTCCCTACGCCGCTACCATCTTTTTCCGTTGAGCATCAAAAACTTGCGACCGTGAATTGGAAAACGGAGCGCCAATGTGCGGTTCCGTCATTGGTCGCGACCGTCTCAAGAATGGGGCTCATCCCACTTGGGGGACATAGCCGACCAGAGGATCGGAAGCGTACCACTATTCAGCGGGTGGAGAAGCGCTCTTTAGCTACGGGGTAGGGCGCGAAGGCACCGTTCAACGAATGTCTCGACTTGGCCGGGAGCGGACGGTCTTCTTTTTGGCGGCAGGAGCTGGAAAGCGGCCCTTTAGCCGGCGAGGTTTCCCAGATCCGTGCAACTCGACCCTGCGCTGCGCATAGAAAATCCATAGTAACGGCCAGGCGCGCAGCTCCCTATTGCTGGCCCCATGGCTGCGCCGCTCGGCGCTTCCCGCTTGTGAGGGAAGAGATATGGGCACGAAGGTTTGCCTCACGGTGGTTCAGCCGGATACCGCCACAGACAGCATTATCTCGGCGCACGAGTCCGGCTTCCCGATCCTCAAAGGCAATGATCCCGACCATCTTGCTTGTGGGGCTTGTCGGGATGTTCTGGCATGGAACCTATCCAGTCAAACCATGTGCGCGATGTTCATTGTCGTGCATCGCCTCCTGTTCCGATGCCGGTGCGGTGCGTTCAACCTTGTCCCTTGCGTTCGCTGTTCATCAGTATCACTTGATGACTAGGACTGGCTTACGCAGACGCTCCGGTGGCTGCTAAGTCGGAAGCTGCTATGTTGATGGCTCCGGCGGCTGCAGCATCTCTGAGCAGCTCTATCTAACGCGTGTTGGTCTAGTGAGGACTGGAATGGCACGCGCACGGGACGGCTCTTCCGCCGGCAGCGTTCAAAATTGCGCGCGTTCGTTCTCCGGCCCATGAAAGCGGGCGAACTGCCCTTCGACGTATCTGCGCCGGCGCGTTGGCCCTCACAGCTACGGGCGGTCAGCTCCTTTGCGAACGCATCATTGATCGGTCGCACGGCAATTGCGATCACCGCAGTTCGGTTCAATCCGCCCGTGCGAATAAGGCGACCGCGATGCTCTGGGCTCCGGGCGATCGCTTGGCCATCCGGAATAAAAAAGGCGTGGTAACTGCAGCCCCGCTCCGAGGGTAAGAAGAGAAGAGACACCCAGAGGAAATAGGCCGATGGCCAAGCACGCATTGAAAGGCACGGGCGCAAATTGGCTGCGCGCTGACGACCTGCAGCTCGTGCTGGAAACGCTCAGCTGGTTTGCGGCGTGGCTCATCGTGCCGGCTTGGTTGGGCTTCCGGGACGTCGGCGGCTCAGCCTTCCTGCTTTTTTCCTTGGGCGCAGGCTTGCTCCTGTCCATCGGGGTTGCCGCGGATCGCCCACGCGCATTCGAGCAGCTTGGAGATGTGGCGTGGTTCGCCGGCGTCTCGTCGCTGGCTGTAACGGTCATTGGCGGCACGGTCTTCGGCCTGGCGTCCATCCTTCGCGCCCACATTCTTTAAGAAGTCATCATGGTTGTTCCCGATCCAGGAAGGCTTTCATTCCGTCGCTATATCCGGACACGAAAATACCATCACGGCCGCGGGAGCGACGAGGGATGGGCCTTCGTCGCGCTTGCTATGGGCGATCCAAACCTGCCCGACGTCCAGGGGTGGCAGGAGCTCCGCGGCTATCTGGTCGAACGAGGACACGAGAACAGAATAGTCGAGGGTGCCCGCAGCGTCTGGCGAAGCTACGGCTCCTATCTTAGTAGGAAGCGGAAGCTGTCGCGGACGACGGCGTTCGATAGCTGGCGGCCCGCGGCCTATGCCGGATGCAACGCAAAGGGCCGATGAGGACGCAGGTGCCCAGACGGCGGCGAGCCTGCGCGATAGCTACCTGGTTGGTCTGCGCCGGAATGCCGAATCCCGCCCTGGCGGCAAGATGGGTCGAAGTGGGCGTCGCGACCAGTGGCGTGAAAGTCTATGTCGAAACGGAATCCTTTGCAGGCGGCGCTGGCTGGGTTCGGGTGAGCCAGCGCTTCGTCTTCCCGCGAGCGCACGCGGGGCCTTTGGGACGCGTGGACCAGCAGGTGGTCTATGTCTGTGCCGCCCGAACGGCGAGGACCTTGCGTTCGGTCGAAATCGGCAAGGATGGTCGCGTCAGGCGCATCGATGAGGGGAGGGCCATCGCTCCCTACAGGATTACGGCTGGCACGCTCCCTGAATATGTTTTTGATTTGCTCTGCTGAGCAGGAGCGACGTCCTCGCCGAGCGGCAACGGGAGGAGCGTAAAAACGGCATGCTAATGATCAGCGCGCGCGCTGGTGTAAGGCGCCTCCAGAGAGGCCCCCTATTAGCCCCGGGTCAGAGGGAGACACATTGATGAGATCGGCGCCACCAGTCGCGATGCTGCTTTCGATGCTGCTTCCGCTGGCGGCCTGCGCAGACTCGAAACCGGTTCCGGCGGACCCTGACGAAGTCGAGGCCGCAATCAAGCAGGCGAACGAAGCAGCCGCCAACGTCGAGAGAAACGAGGCCACCGAAAATGTCCTCGATGGTCGCTAATCAATGCGGCCGATTGGAAATAACAGACGAGGACTGCGTCTACTTTTTGCGCCGCGCCGAAGCGGAGCTGGAACTTGCGCAGCGCGCCGAGCACCCGCGCGCTGTCGCGGCACATTACAGGCTCGCCGAACATTATCTTGAGCGGGTGTATGGAGACGTGCCAGACGGAATAGCCGGCGAAGGTGGAAGCGAGTGACGCGAGTCCCTGCGTAGACTGGCCGAATGCCCGCTGGAGCCTGCAGGACAGGCTGGATACCTGCCCGGCACGCCGCAAGCCGGTCTATGTGTTGGCGACCATCTCCGGGGAAGCGAGCCGGTATCCTACCCCCAGCTCGGTGAGGACCAGGCGCGGCTCGGCGGGATCTTCCTCGAGCTTCTGACGGAGCAGAGCGATATAGCTCCGCAGATATTGACCATCGGCGCTCGGATCGCCCCATCCGGCGAGAAGAAGGCGCCGGTGGGTGACGACTTGGCCGGAATGTTCGGCAAGCATTCGGAGCAGATCATATTCCTTGGGAGATAGCTTCACCTCCTCACCCATCAGCCGCACCTCGCGGCGGCGGAAGTCGATGGTGAGATCGCGGCTCTCGAACACTTCTGCTCTAGGCGCCTGAGAGGGCAGCCGGCGCTGGGCAGCCCTGATCCTCGCCAGCAGCTCATCGATGTTGAAGGGCTTGTCGACATAATCGTCCGCTCCGGCGTCGAGTGCCGCCACCTTCTCGCTGTCCTGGTGCCGCGCCGAAATTACGATGACGGCCACCTCGCCTATGCTGCGCAGGCTCGAGATCAAATCCTTGCCGTCTGCGTCGGGCAGCCCAAGGTCGAGGAGGACGAGGTTCACGGCATTCTCTCGGGCGATGCGCAGGCCCTGAACCGCGGTCGTCGCGCTAAACACCACCGAGCCCGTCGCCGTGAGCACCGGCTGAAGCACCCGTGCAATGGCTGGCTCATCGTCGAGGATCAAAATACGAAGGCTCATGTCAATGCTGCGGTAGCCGACTGAAGCGGGAGACGGATCCTGATCGTGGTGCCCCCCTGTCGCTCGTCCTCTCGCTCTGCCTCGATCGAGCCGCCGAACGCTTCAGTGAAGCCTTTGGCGATCGAAAGACCGAGCCCGCTTCCCTCGTGGTGCACGGACGAGCGCGAGCGGTAGAAGCGGTCGAATACCAGCTCCAGGTCACCCGCGAGAATTCCCTCGCCAGCGTCGGTTATCGAAATGGCAACATCGCCGTCGATCGAGCGCGCCGATACTGCGATGGGAGACTCCTCGGGGCTGTAGCGCACGGCATTCTCGAGAACGTTGTAGAAGACCTGTTCAAGCATCACCGGATCCGCCCGCACCGGTGCCGTCGAAACGTCATACTTTTTCGTGATGCGATGACTGCTCCCCAGGCTCCGGGTGCGGGAGATGGCGGCGCCCAGCACCTCCAGTGCATCGCACTCGGTAAACTGACTCTGGTCCACTCCTGCCTGAATGCGTCCCAAGTTCAGGAGGTTGGTCGTATAGCGGTTCAACCGATCACATTGCTCCTGGATCGTATTCAAGAGGTCCTGGCGCATGTCCTGGTCGAGCTCAGTGCCGAACCTTGTGAGACTGCTTGCTGAAGCGGAAATCGCGCTGAGCGGTGTCCGCATGTCGTGGGAAACCGAGGACAGCAAAGCCGTCTTGAACTCTTCGGACCTTTTGACGAGCTCAGCCTCGGAGAGCTGCTCGAGGAGCAGGCAGCGCTCCAGCGTGATGCTGAGGAGGTTTAGGAAGGCTTCCAGATCGTGCTGCTCCGGGCCGAGGTCGGCCGCGGCCAGCCACCTGATCACGAGAACGGCCCTCGCGCCGGCGGGTGTGGAGAGAGCGAACGCCTTGTGGTCGCCCCGCCGAAGGCTCGGCTCCCCTGACGCGAGCAGCTGCTGCCCAAGCTCCGCCTGCTGCGACGACCGCTGGAGGGGGATCAGGGCGGCTCCGGATGCGACGAATATCTCCGCCTGCGAAGCGGTGTCCGAGCCGGTGAAGCCCGCGATGGCAGTGGGTATGTCTTCCAGCTCAACCGCTGCCTGGAGTCTCTGGCTGACCTCAAGGAGGGCACGGATACGACGATTGGACAGTTCTGCTGCCAGCGCCCGGTCCTTGAGGCGCCCTGCCAGCAAACCCGATGCAGCCGCGCTCAGGTTGAAGGCGATGAGCGGAACATAGTCTTCGGCGGAACTGAGGCTGAACCTGAACACCGGATCGCTGAGGAAGACGTTGTAGATGATGGAGGCAAGGATTGCGGCGAGTAGTCCGCCACGCAGACCGGTCAGGGCGCCGACAAGCGTGACGCCGAGGAGAAAGGCCAGCGCTGCCGTGACCGGCCGGTCCAATTGCTGCGCGAGTGTCGCAGCAGCAGCGGCAGCGATGAACACGGCGACGGCTGCCGCGCGTACGAATGAAGGCGTTGCGGCGAGGTGCGTCAGAAGGGTGCTAGGGCCCTCTTGTCCAGCCCCACTTCCAGCGGTCTCTCTCATGCTCTTCCCCGCCAGTGATGACGCAGCCGGGTGGAAAGATGGCTTCGCCCTGCTCTGCACCGCCCACCTCTGCATTCTGGAGCGGCCTTGCCGTCGGCTGCCTAGCAGCCGCTGCCTTCTTGGTAAGTAGGTATCAGATCTCATGGCAAGACTTGAAAGGTCCGCCATCGGCGCCGGTCAGCACGGCGCGGTCTTCGTCGATGATGAAGGTGGTCTCGCCGGCCAAATATTTTCGCCCAATCGAGGAGGGCCGCCGGTCGAGCTCATGGACGCCGCTTCTGGTCGTCACACGAACCCGGCGATCAACAAAATCGACGCGGAAGAGGATCCCACCCTCACAGATAAAGCGTGCCGACGAGCTTTGTTGGAGCGGCGGCGCGGTGTGAGCGCATGCCCCCAAGCCGCCGTGCACCAACAGGGCACCAATCATCACCTTGAACAGATTTCCCGCATCAGCCTGGGGAATGGGGGTCCGCTCTTCCATCAGGAAGCGATGGCGGCATCTAGCCATCAGCCCGGTCGACCCGACTTGCCTAGATAGTAGGAGATATGGGCGCGCGCCTGCGGGGAAGCATCCGACCGCCTGATCGCATCGTACACGACCGCATTCTCAAGCACGCGCTGCACATAGCCGCGCGTTTCGGAGAAGGGGATATCCTCGATCCATCTGACGATGTCGGCTCCCGGCAGCCGCGGATCGCCATTTGCGCGGACCCATTTCAAGACGTTTCCGCTCCCCGCATTGTAGCTGGCGGCGGCCAGCGCGGCATTGTTCCCCCAGTAGTGCATAAGCGATTGGAAATAGTGGCTGCCCAGCATGATGTTGTAAGCGGGGTCGAGCGTCAGCCTCCGCTGCTCGTGGACGAGCCCAAGCTGCCCGGCGACCTCGCGAGCGGTTCCGGGCATGAGCTGCATCATGCCGCGCGCACCAGCATGGCTCACTGCAGCGGGGTCGAACGAGCTTTCCTGACGAACGATGCCGTGGGCCAGCGACCAGTAATTGGTCTGAGCAGCAGGAATGGACACTTCGGGATAGCCAGCACGAACGTAGAAGGGCGTGCCTTCGTTGCGCGCGCTGCGCGCGAGCCACACGCCCAGGTCCCTCCGCCCGATCTGTCCGGCGAGTTCCGCTGCCAGCGCCCGCTCCCGATCGGTGCCTGCATGCTCGGCCAAGGCCCGCACGAACACGGACTGGTCCTCCCATTGGCCGAGCTGCCCCAGCAGTCGAACCGCCTCGACGAGGCCCAGGCGCTGGAACGCCGATCGATCGGCGTCGCTTATCTCTACCTCCGCGACGGGGGCAGGCGCGGGAACGCTGCGGCCCAGCCGCTCGAGCGACAGCTGCCCGTAGAAGAGCTCGGGATAGACGGAGGCTTCGGAGAAGTAATTGTTGGCCTGTTCCGCCTGGCCAGCGGCGTGTGCGGCGCGACCGGCCCAATAATAGCCTTTGGTCAGGACCTGCCCTGAGCGGCCGCCCCGCGCATATCTGACGAACATGGCGGCAGCATCCGCGGGCCGATTGAGCTTGTCGAGCGCGGTGGTCGCTCCCAGCCAGGCGAGGCTGGTATAGTCGTCGCGCTCGCTGATCGGCCGATCGGCGATCACTGTGCCGGCGGGGTAGGTATCGTTGACCCGGCTCGCAATTGCGTAGGCTGTAGACCAGTCCCCGTCAGCGGCTGCGCCGCGAGCGGCGGCAAGCAGCGCCTCGAGCCACCTCCGCGGGGAGTGAGGACTGTTTGCGAGCGTCCGCGGCTGCGCGAGCAGAGAGCGGGCCGAGGCGGTCTGGCCGCCTTTCCGCAGCCAGTTGAATCGATCGATGATAATGCCGGGATCCGTGTCCGCTGCGGAGCCGAACAGGGCGAGCCTCGAGGCTGCATCGGGGGCGTTGGTCTGCAACGCAAGCCGAAGCGCGAATGCCTCCCTTCGCGCTCCCGACGCGAGAGCCATCATCTGCCGTGCCCCTGCCGGGTTGCCCTCGGCGAGCAGCTGCTCCATCCTGAGGTCGTGATCAGAGGGGCTAAGCGCCGCGGGGAAGCTTGCGAGGAGACGGCTCTCGAGGTTTTGGGCGATGGTACCGCCGTGCCACGCCCGCCGAGCCGCCTCCCGGGCCTCGTCCGTCCGGCCGAGGGCGAGGAGAGCGAAGGCGTGCCCTGCGTGCCCCGTCGCGGTCAGCGGCGGATGGACTCGAAAATAGGAAACCACTTCGAAAGGTGAACTGCTGCCGGGATCGATCGCCCGCTCGGCAGCGCGGCGGAGGGAGGCCTCGCCGGGCCAGCCGCGATGGCTGGTGAGGAAGGAGGCGTAGGAGGAAAAGGGGAGGCCACTTGCCTGCCTGAGGCTCCTCCAGCGCGCGAGGGCGGCACTTGCTACCGGCGAGACGGCGGCCACAGCCGGAGCTGGTGACTGGTTGGTGGCAGGCGCCGAGGGCAGCGGCTCTCCTCCCGCGACAGGCGGCATGGCCGAGGGGCCACTCACCTGGATGGTTGCGCCTACCGCCGCTGTTGTCATGAGGCTGATGAGCAGCCCCGTTCTCGGCACGATCGAAATCATGGCCGATGCTATGCGGTAGGCCCCGGGAGCCGTTACTACAGGATTTTTATACATGTGCTTCCGACTGAAAAATTGGGTCTAGCGGCGCGATTGAGATAAAGACCCGACGTCGGCGCGGGCCGACTGTGTGCATTTGCTCAACCAGCCCTTCTGCTGCGCGAACAGGGGCCTAATCCCTCCCGCACCACCCTGTAGTCGGCCTTGATCGAGCTCACTTCGGCGGGGCTGACATCCGCAAAGCTCTGGTGGGGGAGAATTTGAGGGAGGCCGCACGCCAGCCGGTACCACAGCAGGCTGTCGGAGGAGGGCGCCTGAGAAGCCTCGTGGACGATCTCTGTCAAGGCGAAGGACCATGAAGGCGTCTCCCCGGGGCGCCGGAGCACCGAAAGAGAAACCGGACGGCCGTCTTCGGCCAGGAGGAAGATCTGCGTTTCGCTCTCGCCGGGAATTGAGCCCTGAACATGGAAGGCGCGGCCAATGCCGGCGATCCTTGGGGCAGCACCGGGCCGCATTGCTTCCTGCAGGATCGCACGAACTCGCTCCGCCCGCTCGTTTGAGTAAGCGAGCTGGGCGTCCGACGCGACGAGCCTCAGCTCCTGTGGTCTGCTGGGCACAGGCGCCGCGAACACAATGTGTTGCGTCTTCTTGCGCAGCTTTGCTGGCTTTCCGGAGGCATCGTTCGGAACGTCGGCGAGGTACGTGACGCGGGACGGAATGCCATGGCGTCCGCCGATCAGGTGGAGAACATCCGCCTCGACCAAATAGCGGGTCCGGCCTGCCGCTAGGCCAAGGGGTCCGTCCCGCAGCGCTTTCCCGGTGCGGACC
>JALYGI010000208.1 GCA_030777185.1 Pseudomonadota bacterium | reverse complement strand
GGCGTTGGTGCGGGACAGGCGATCGGCATGATCGACATCGCGGCCGCGCAATGGCGCTTCGCCAGGCTTGGCAAGCTCGACCGGATCGATCTGAAGCTCCAGGAAGGCGCTTCGATGGCGGAAGCCGGCGAGGCGGTCAGACGCATGCTTCCGGCGAGCGCCCGGCTCAGCGACCCGATCGGCGAAAGCCGGCGCGGCGAGACCCTGTCGCGCGCGTATCAGGTCAATCTCGACATGCTCGCGCTGGTCGCATTGCTCACCGGCGGGTTTCTCGTTCATTCCGCACAATCGCTGTCGGTCACCCGCCGGCTCCGGCAGTTCGCGCTGCTGCGAACCCTCGGCATGCAGAAGAGCGCGTTGACTGCGCAGCTGCTCGGTGAGGGCGCCGTGCTGGGGATTGCGGGGTCGGTCATCGGCCTTGGGCTCGGTTACGTCATCGCCGGGGCGGCGATGCGATTTGTCGGGAGCGACCTGGGCGGAGGTTATTTCGGCAACAGCAATGCTGAACTGCAGTTCGCGCCAGGCGCCGCGATCCTGTTCCTCGCCTTTGGAGCGGCGACGGCCATCGCGGGAAGCTATGCGCCCGCCCGCCAAGCGGCGAAGATCGCGCCGGCCGAGGCTCTGAAGAGCGCGGGCGATCCTGTCGACCCGCGCACGCGCCCGCTTTGGCGTCCCGCCTTCGGCCTCATCATGGCGGGAGCGGCCTTTGCCTTCCTGCCCGCCGTGAACAGGCTGCCTTTGTTCGGCTATCTCGCGGTCGCGCTGGTGCTTGCCGGCGGTGTCGCCGCGATGCCGTGGCTCGCACAAGCGCTGCTGCGGCCGCTCGCGCGGATCGATACGCGGATGCCGGCGGTGGAACTCGCGCTTCGGCGGCTGCTTGGGGCTCCTTCGCAGGCAGCCACGGCGCTCGGTGGAATCGTGGCGAGCACCGGGCTGATGATCGCCATGGCGGTCATGGTGACGAGCTTCCGCGGTTCGGTCGAGGAATGGCTGGAAAGTTTCCTCAGTGCCGATCTCTATGCGGCCGCCGCTTCGAACGAGCCGTTGTTCGACCCGCTCACTCAGCAACGACTTTCGAGCACGCCTGGTGTGGCCTCGATCGCGTTCAGCAAGAGCGTGCCCGTCGTGCTTGATCCGGAACTTCCCTCCGTGCTCCTGGTGGTCCGGCCCGTGGCCGGGCCCGGCTACGCGCTGCCGCTGATCGAGGAGGCTGCCGTCCCGGGCCCGGGCATTCCGCTCTGGCTGTCGGAACCTGCGGCGCGATTGTACGGAGCGCGGCCGGGCGCCCCCTTCCCGCTCCCTATCGGCCGTTCGGACAAGCCGGCCGCAGCCTATGTCGCCGGCATCTGGCGCGATTATGCGCGTCAGCAGGGGGCGATCGTGATCGACAGCCGCGACTACATAGCGTTGACCGGCGATCAGGTGCGCAGCGAAGCCGCCATCGAACTCCTCCCCGGCGCTTCTCCCGCAGCGGTCCAGGCCGCGCTGCAAAAGCGGCTTCCGGAGAGTGTCGCGTCCCGCGTCGAGTTCGCCGAGCCTGGCGTGCTGCGCCGGCAGGCACTGGCGCTGTTCGACCGCAGCTTCGCAATCACCTATGTGCTGGAGGCGATTGCGATTCTGATCGGGCTGGCGGGAGTGGCGGCGACGATATCGGCGCAGACGATCGCTCGGATCAGGGAATTCGGGATGCTGCGCCACATCGGCATGACGGCCCGCCAGACCGTCGCCATGCTGGCGAGCGAAGGGGCGCTGCTCGGCCTTATTGGGATCGCCGCCGGGTGCGCTGTCGGGCTCGCGCTGAGCCAGATCCTGATCCACGTCGTCAATCCGCAGTCGTTCAACTGGACCATGGAGACGCGCATCCCCTGGCTGCTGCTGCTGAGCGTCGCCGCCGCGCTGGTGGTCACATCGGCTGGAACCGCAATGCTCGCCGGCCGGAGCGCCGTCTCGCGAAATGCCGTGCGGGCCGTCAGCGAGGATTGGTGATGCAGCGGTGGACCGCCCTCCTTTTGCTGGCGATCGGAGCGGCCTGGGCCGCGCCGGCAGCAGACACTACGCCTGATTATCCACCCGTCGTTCCCGGCACCCCGCTCCGCTTCCCTCGGGACCACGGCGCCCATCCGGATTTCCGCACCGAATGGTGGTATTTCACGGGTTGGCTGCAGGGAGCGGACGGCAAACCGCTCGGCTTCCAGATCACCTTCTTCCGCTCCCGGCCGGCAATCGATCCAGCGAACCCAAGCGCGTTTGCGCCAAGACAAATCGTCTTCGCCCATGCGGCGCTGTCAGATCCCAGGAGGGGGAAGCTGATCCACGACCAGCGCACCGCGCGCGCCGGCTTCGGGCTCGCGGGAGCGGCGGCGCACGAAGCCGACATCGTGCTGCTCGATTGGCGGCTTCAACGGGGCACCGACGGCGTCTTCCGCGCGCGCACGCCGGCACGGGATTTTGCGCTCGATCTCGCCTTCACACCCACCCAGCCGATCATGCTCAATGGTGACCACGGATATAGTCGCAAAGGGCCGCGGCCGGAGCAGGCAAGCTATTATTATTCGATCCCGCAGCTGGCAGCTTCGGGCACGATCGTGCGGGGCGGAAAGCGCGTGGCGGTGACGGGACGGGCCTGGCTGGATCGCGAATGGTCCTCCACCCTGTTCGATCCCGCTGCAGCCGGTTGGGACTGGGCCGGGATCAACTTCGACGACGGCGGCGCCCTGATGGCGGCCCAGGTGCGTGGGCGCGACGGCAAAGCGCTTTATGCGGGCGGTACGTTGCGGAGGCCGAATGGCAGTGTGATCGTCTTGGCTCCGGGCGACGTGCGGTTCGTGCCGCGAAGGCGCTGGCGCTCGCTCAGTACCGGAGCCGTTTATCCGGTCGAAGCGGAGTTCGTCGTGAGGCTGCCGGAAGGAATGCGCCGCTTTCCGCTCAAACCGCTGTTCGAC
>JALYGI010000207.1 GCA_030777185.1 Pseudomonadota bacterium | reverse complement strand
CCGTAGAGGATGCGGATGCTCGCGCCGCGTTCTCCGAACCGGTCGACGAGGTGGCGGCGGATGGCGGAGTGCATTTCAGCGACGTCACGGGGGGTCGCGACATTGCCGGTGCCGATCGCCCAAATCGGTTCGTAGGCGACGACGAGCTCGCCGCCCGACCAGCTGTCCGGCAGCGAGCCGCGGAGCTGGTTGGTGACCACCTCCACCGCCCTCCCCGCCCGCCGCTCGGCATCGCTCTCGCCGACGCAGACGATGGTCTGCAAGCCCGCGGCGAGCGCGGCCTCGGCCTTGGCGCGGATTTCCTCGTCACGCTCGCGCTGGTCCTGGCGCCGCTCGGAATGGCCGACGATGACGAGGCTGGCGCCCGCTTCCTTCAGCATGGCGGCGGACACGCAGCCGGTATGCGCGCCGTGGGAATTGCAGTGGACGTCCTGTCCGCCGATCGCGAGGCCGCCGGCCTGCGCGGAGGCGGGCGCGATCAGCGTCACGGGCGGGCAGACGGCGACGTCGACATCCGTCTTGTCGCGCGCGGCCTCCGCGATCGCGGACAGCTCGGCGAGCTGCGCAAGGCTGCCGTTCATCTTCCAATTCCCGACCACCAGCTTGCGCAGCACGCGACGTTCCTTCCCACTTTGGTTTCGCGGCCGCCGCCTAGCAACGCAGGCGCGCCGCGCCAAGCTTGCCCGCGCGTGATGCGGCTTCTATGACGTCGCCCAAAGGCCCTGGCGCCGCCACCTTCCCTGTCCGGAACCCCCATGCTCAATATCTTCCGCCGCGGCTTCGTCTCCAAAATCATGCTGGGCGTGCTCGCCATCGGCGTGTTTGCGATCTTGATCACCGGCTTCGGCACGGACGGGATGGGCGGGCTCGGCGGTATGGCCGGCGGGGCGAGCGGGGATACTTTGGTCTCGATTGAGGGCGAGAAGGTGACCTCGCTCGAGATGACGGACCAGATCAACCGCCAGCTCGCCCGGGCGCGGGAGCAGCAGCCCGAGCTCGATATGGGCACCTTCCTTCGCACAGGCGCCTATGAGGAGATCCTACGCCAGCTCGTCGCCCAGAAGGCGATGCTCGCCTTTGCCGAAAAAATCGGCATCGTCGCCTCCAAGCGGATGATCGACGGAGAGATTGCCAGCATCCCCGCCTTCAAGAACCTCGCCGGGCAATTCGACCAGAATGCCTTCCAGACCGCGCTCCAGCGCGAGGGCATCAGCGAAGCCCAGCTCCGCCAGGAGCTCGCGGCGACCCTGATCCAGCGGCAGATCCTGCTGCCCGCAGCGGCGTCGGCGCGGGTGCCGCAGGAGATGGCCCTGCAATATGCTTCGCTGCTGCTCGAACAGAGGAGCGGCACGGTCGGGCTGGTGCCGGCGGCGGCGATGGGGACCGGGCGCGAGCCGACCGACGCCGAAGTCGCTGCCTTCTACCGGGAGAACCAGAGCCGTTACACGATCCCGGAGCGGCGGGTGCTTCGTTATGCCATGATCGGCCCCGAGCAGGTCGCCGGTAGCGCGCGCGCTACCGAGGCGGAGATCGCCGCGGCCTATCAGGCGAACCAGGACAAATATGGTGCCAAGGAATCTCGCACCCTGTCGCAGGTCATTTTTCCCACCCAGGCCGCGGCGCAGGGCTTTGCGGCGCAGGTCGCAGGCGGCACGAGCTTCGCCGCGGCGGCGGGTGCAAACCTGATCGCGGTCGAGAAGCAGACCAAGGCGCAATTCACCAACCTTACTTCCCCCGCCGTCGCGAACGCCGCCTATTCCGCGCCGCAAGGCGCGGTGACTCCGCCGATCCAGTCTCCGTTCGGCTGGCATGTCGTCAGGGTCGAAGCGATCGAGCGCGCTCCGGCGACGCCGCTCGCCGCGGCGCGGGCCGAGCTCGAAGCGCAGATCACGCAGCGCAAGCAGACCGAGGCGCTGGGCGCGCTCGTCACCAGGATCGAGGATGCCTTGAGCGAAGGATCGAGCTTCGAGGAAGTGGCGCGCGCGAACGGCCTCGCCGTCCAGGAAACCCCGCCGATCACCGCAACCGGGGCGCAGCCCGGCGTTGCCGGCTGGCAGCCCCCGCCCGAGCTGGGGCCGCTCCTCAAGACAGCCTTCGACAGAGCGCCCGACGAAGATCCCGCGGTCGAGACGATCGTGCCCGACCAGCGCTTTGCGATCTTGGCGATAGGCCGGGTGGTCCCGGCAGCGCCGCCCCAGCTCGCCCAGATCGCGCCGATCGTGAAGGCCGACCTCGTCCGCAGGCGCGCCGCTGAGCGCGCGCGCTCCGTCGCGACCGCGCTCGTCGCTAAGATCAATGCCGGCGTGCCCGCCGCTCGTGCCTTCGCCGAGGCGGACGTGAGACTTCCGGCGCCGGAGCGGGTGCAGGCCCGCCGCGTCGACATCGCCCAGCCGAACCGGCCGGTGCCGCCGCCGCTGGCGATGATGTTCAGCCTGCCCAAAGGCAAGGCGCGGCTCCTTCCTGCCCCCGGCGGCCAGGGCTGGTTCGTCGTCCATCTGGAGAACAGGATTCCGGGTGACGCGCGGAGCGCTCCGGGTCTGGTGCAGGCGACAATGAGCCAGTTCCAGCGCTTCATCGGCGAGGAATATGCCCAGCAATTCGGCCGTGCGGTCGAGAAGCTGCAGGATATCGAGCGCAATGAGGACGCGATCCGCAGAACGCGGCGGCAGCTGCTGGGCGCGGCCGCCCCGCAATAAGGCTCCGGCAGCCGGCCCGGTGATCCTCATCCTCGACAATTACGACAGCTTCACCTGGAACCTCGTCCACTATCTTCGCGAGATCGGAGCGGCTGTTCATGTCGTTCGGAACGACGAGATCGATGCGGCGGAGGCGATGGAAACCCGAGCCGAAGCCTTCCTGATCTCGCCAGGGCCCGGCACGCCGGACGAGGCCGGCGTTTCGCTGGAGCTGGTCGCCGCCTGCGCGGAGTCGCGTCGCCCCTTGCTCGGCGTCTGCCTCGGCCATCAGGCGATCGGCCAGCATTTCGGCGGCAAGATCGTTCGCGCGCCGCAGCCGATGCATGCCAAGACCTGCCTGATTGATCATGACGGCAGCGGCCTCTTTGCGGGGCTGCCCTCACCATTCCAGGCGGCGCGCTATCATTCGCTTGCCGTGGCGGAGGAGAGCCTGCCCGGCTCGTTGATCGTAAACGCGACGACCAGCGACAGGACCGTGCAGGGCTTTCGCCACCGCGATCTGCCCATTCACGGCGTGCAGTTTCACCCTGAGAGCATCGCCAGCGAACAAGGCCACCAGCTGCTAAAGAACTTTCTCAAGCTAACTGGATCTAATGGCCTCCGCCGCTAGGTGGGTAGGTCAATCGCAGTCCCGCTCAAGAATACGGGCTTGAAGGCCGCTCGTCTTTCGGCCGGCGCACGGGCTTGCGCCGAGCGGGTGTGCGCCTGCGCCTGGAGCTGGTCCGCGGCTTTACCGATCGATTTGCCTGCCTCGGCGGGCTCGCACTGAGTTTCCGGAACCGCCCATTCTTGTCGCGGCGATAGGTGAGCAGGGCCGGCTTCTTGGAAATCAGGCGGCGGAAAGCCGCCCATGTGCGCTGGTTG
>JALYGI010000206.1 GCA_030777185.1 Pseudomonadota bacterium | reverse complement strand
GCGGGTCGTGACGCTGGTCGGCGAGGACGAGGCCGATGCCGGCTCGGGCCGGATCAGCTGGAATTCGCCCATCGCGCGGGCGATCCGGGGCCCCGCGGTGGGCGACCTCAGGAGAGTGACCCTTCCTTCGGGCGAGAAAGAGCTGGAGATCGTCTCGATCCGTTATCCCGATCAGTAGCCGCCGCGGCCGCCGCTCCGGGCAGCATGAGCGAGCGCGAGGCGGATCTCCTCGTCCGTGAGGCGCATGTCGCGGTCACTATCGGCATAGCGGCGGAACCAGACATTCGCGCGATCGGCCATTTCCCTGCTGATGGTGCCGTTCGCGCCTGCATTGAAGCCGAGCGCCAGGATGTCCCGGCCCTCCGAAGTGAGCGCCAGCCACGGGTCCAGGATGTGAGCGCCGGGGCCGTCGAGCCGCATGCTCCCTTCATCCCAGGCGCCGCGATCATAGGCCGCGCCTGCATACATGTAGTCGCCATAGAGAGAAGCACCGGGAGGGCCGTAGCCGGAGCCGTAATCGTCATAATAAGCGCAGGCCGAAACGCCCAACGCCAGCGCCAACAACGCCACGATCGCAGGCCGTCGCATCACTCTCTCCCCAACATTCCTGACTCAAAGAGAAACGTGACGATCTGCCTTTGGTTGCTCGTTACGGAGCGTTAACTATCTTTTCCAAATTCGGAGCGGGCAAGCGCGCTGATTTCCGGGGAAAGATCGAGGGGTTTCATCGGCACCGAGCGTTCCAGCGCATCGGCCACGGCGGTAAGCGCGGCGATCCTGGCGGACTTCTTGTTGTTGCCGTCGATCACCTGCCAGGGCGCCCAGCGCGTGCTGGTTTGCGCAAACATGTCGCTGGCGGCGGCGAGATAATCGTCGCGGCGGGCGCGATTGCGGAAATCCTCGGCGGTGACCTTCCAGCGCTTCCAGGGATGGTCGAGACGTGCCTTCAGGCGCTCGTCCTGAGTCTCCTGCGTCACGTGGAAGAAGAGCTTGACTATGTTGGTGCCGTCGTCGGCCTGCTGCGCCTCGAACTCGTTGATCTCGTCATAGCCGCGGCGCCACTGGGCCGGGCTCGCGAAACCCTCGACCCGCTCGACGAGGACCCGCCCGTACCAGCTGCGGTCGAAGATTGCGATCTCGCCCGCGCGCGGAAGCTTGGTCCAGAAGCGCCACAGAAAGTGACGCTCCTTTTCCTCCGGCGTGGGCGCGGAGATCGGCCAGACGGAGAAGTGGCGCGGATCCCATTTGGCGGTGATGCGCTGGATCGCCCCGCCCTTCCCGCCTGCATCCCAGCCCTCGCAGACGATCACGCTGCGTTTGGCGTGCACGATATGCGCGACAAGGATGCGCGAGAGCCGCTCCTGAAGCGCGCACAGGTCCTCTTCATAATCGCCCCGATATTTCGGGCCGGCCTCGTAATCGGAAAGATTGATCGTCACATGAGACCTTCCGTCACCCCGGTGAAAGCTGGGGTCCAACGGTGTTGATGTCACCGCCACCGCCTGGATGCCAGCCTTCGCTGGCATCCCGCGGAAACTGTCCTACTCCGGTGCAACCACCTTGGCCGGGTCCTTGGCTGCCGCGCCCGCCGGAGGAACGATGCGGAGGTGGAGCTCGCGCAGCTGCTTCGGCGTGACCTCGCTCGGCGCGCCCATCATCAGATCCTCGGCACGCTGGTTCATCGGAAAGAGCACGACCTCGCGAATGTTAGGCTCGCCCGCGAGCAGCATGACAATGCGGTCGATCCCCGGCGCTGAGCCGCCGTGCGGAGGCGCGCCGAACTTGAAGGCGTTGATCATGCCTGAGAAATTCCGATCGACATCCTCCCTGCTGTAGCCGGCGATCTCGAAGGCCTTGTACATGATGTCCGGCCGGTGGTTTCGGATCGCGCCCGAGGAGAGCTCCACGCCGTTGCAGACGATGTCGTACTGGTAGGCAAGGATGTCGAGCGGGTCCTTGGCCTCCAGGGCTTCCAGCTCGCCCTGCGGCATCGAAAAGGGATTGTGGCTGAAATCGACCTTCTTCGCCTCCTCGTCATATTCGAACATCGGAAAGTCGACGATCCAGCAGAATTTGAACTGGTTCTCGTCGATGAGACCGAGCTGATCGCCGGTGCGGGTGCGAGCGGCGCCGGCGAGCTTGGCCGCCTGCGCTTCCTTGCCGGCGGCGAAGAAGATGCCGTCGTCCGCGCCGAGTCCGAGCTCGGCAATCAGCTTGCGGGTGGCTTCCTCGCCATGGTTCTTGGCGATGGGCCCGCCGAGCTCGCCGCCTTTCTGGGTGATGTAGCCAAGGCCGGCATGACCTTCCGACCGCGCCCACTCATTCATGTCGTCGAAGAACTTGCGGCTCTTGTCGGCAGTACCCGGAGCGGGAATGGCCCGGACCACTCCCCCACCCTCGACGATCCGGGCAAACAGGCCGAAGCCCGAGGCCCGAAAATGATCGGAGACGTCGCTGATCTGGATCGGATTGCGCAGATCCGGCTTGTCGGAGCCGTATTTGAGCATCGCCTCGCGATAGGGGATGCGCGGGAACGGTGCTGGAGTGACGGGCTTGCCTTCGCCGAATTCCTCGAACACGCCGCCCAGCACCGGCTCAAGCGCGGCAAAGACGTCGTCCTGCGTCACGAAGCTCATTTCCAGGTCGAGCTGATAGAATTCCCCGGGACTGCGATCGGCTCGGGCATCCTCGTCGCGGAAGCAGGGGGCGATCTGGAAGTAGCGGTCGAAGCCCGCGACCATGATCAGCTGCTTGAACATTTGGGGCGCCTGGGGGAGCGCGTAGAATTTGCCGGGATGGACGCGGCTCGGCACAAGATAGTCGCGCGCGCCTTCCGGGCTGGAGGCGGTAAGGATCGGGGTCTGAAACTCGGTGAAGCCCTGCTCCACCATCCGGCGACGGATCGAGGCGATCACGTTGGAGCGAAGAACGATGTTCCGGTGGATGCGCTCGCGGCGAAGGTCGAGGTAGCGGTAGCGCAGGCGGATATCCTCCGGATATTCGGCCTCGCCTGCGACAGGCAGCGGCAGCTCCTGAGCGACCGACTGAACGGTGACGGCGCTCGCATGGACCTCGATCTCGCCGGTCGCGAGGTTCGGGTTCACGGCCTCCGGTGAGCGGGCGACCACCTTTCCTTCGACGGTGATGACGGATTCAGCGCGAACGCTCTCCAGTGCTTTGAACGAGGGGTCCGCGATGTCGCTGACGATCTGAGTGAGGCCATAATGGTCGCGAAGATCGATGAAAAGCAGATTGCCGTGGTCACGCTTCCTGTGCACCCAGCCCGAAAGCTTCACCGTTTCGCCGACCTGTCCGGCGCGCAGCTCGGCGCAATTGTGAGTGCGATAGGCGTGCATCGGGGCTGGCTTTCGTTTCGGTTTTCGGGCGGGAAATGCCGGCTGCGCTTCGGCGGGAAGGACTTTTTTGTCAAGGCGGGAGGTCGCCGCTATGAGAACGGCCAGCATGCATATCCATCCGCTCATCACCGACAGCGACTCGCTCCTGAAGCTCTGCGAACGGCTGGCCAAATCCGACTTCGTGGCCGTCGATACCGAGTTCATGCGCGAGAATACCTATTGGCCCGACCTCTGCCTGGTGCAGATCGGCAATCTCGAGGAAGCCGCCGCGATCGATCCCAAAGCGGAGGGGCTGGACCTCACGCCGCTGCTCAACCTGTTCGTCAACAATGAGGACGTGCTCAAGGTCTTCCACGCCGGCGGGCAGGATCTCGAGATCATCTTTAACCTCACGGGCGGCACCCCCCACCCGCTGTTCGACACCCAGGTTGCGGCGATGGCGCTCGGGCTCGGCGAGCAGGTCGGCTATTCGAATCTCGTCGAAAGCCTGCTCGGCAAGAGCCTCGACAAGGGCGCCCGCTTCACCGACTGGGGCCGGCGGCCGCTCGACAAGCGCCAGATCGATTATGCCATCGGAGACGTCACGCACCTCGCGGCGCTCTTCCCCAAGATGCTGCAGCGGCTCCGCAAGACCGGCCGCGGCGACTGGCTCGATCACGAGATGGATCGCCTCGGGGATCCGTCCAATTACGCCAATGACCCGACCCAGGCCTGGAAGCGGGTAAAGATTGCCAGCCGCAAGGCGGAAGTGCTGGGACGTTTGAAGGCGCTCGCCGCATGGCGCGAGATCGAGGCTCGTTCCAAAAACTTGCCGCGCGGCCGCATCATGAAGGATGAGACGCTCGCCGACATCGCATCCCATCCACCGACCAGTCAGGACGCCTTGGCGAGAGTCCGCGGGCTCTCCGGAGCCTGGCAATCGAACGACATCGGCGCGCGGCTGATGGACGCGCTGGCAAGCGCACACCCCCTCCCCGCGTCGGAAATGCCCGCGCGCGACGATCGCCAGCCCGGTCTTGGCAAGGAAGGGGCGCTGGTGGCCGATCTTCTGAAGCTGCTGCTCAAAATTCGGTCGCGGGAAAGCAATGTCGCGGCGCGGCTCATCGCCCGTTCAGAGGAGCTGGAGCTTCTTGCGGCTGGACGGCGCGAGGGCCTTTCGATCCTCGAAGGCTGGCGCTTTGAGGAGTTCGGGCGCGATGCGCTGGACCTGGTCGAAGGGCGCCTGGCCTTTGCGATCCGGGACGGCAAGCTGGCGATGACGCGGACGGGAGTGGAAGCATGATCGGCAGGTTCGTTGGCGGAGGATTGATGATGATCACGATCGGCTGCGCGCCGGTTCCGCCCGCACCCGAGGGGGCGGAGACTTTCCCGGTGCAAGGCGGCACGGGCCGGGTGTGCAATGCCGCCAAGGCTCAGCCGCTGGTCGGCCGGGCGAGTAGCGCCGAACTCGGTGCCGAAGCACTCCGGCTGAGCGGCGCCGGGACGCTGCGCTGGCTTCGCC
>JALYGI010000205.1 GCA_030777185.1 Pseudomonadota bacterium | reverse complement strand
GGTGATCTCGCCCGCTGGCCAGAGCGGCGAGGATGATGCCGGCCACAGTGCCGTTGGTGATGCCCCAAGCATTGAAACCGGTGGCGACAAGATATCCGTTGCGGGCCGAGGAGGACCATCCGATGAACGGGGCGCCGTCCATCGGCGTGTAGTCTTCATTGGTCCAGCGATAGTCGGATGCTCCTGCTCCGAAATGTTCAGCCGCGAAGCGCTCGATTTCGGCGAAGCCCTGCCGCTCCTCGTCCACATGGCCGTGCTTGAACGAGGGGCCGGTGACGATCAGGTATATATCGCCACTGTGGGCGCGATGGGTCCGCACCGAATGCCGCGGCTCATCGACGCTGATGTACATGCCGTCCGGCGCCCTTGCCGGATCGACCCTGGCGGCGATCACCGGGTGCATATGCGGATAATTCTCCGCGTAGAAGAGGCCGACCTGGCCGAGCGGCAGGTGGGTCGCCATGATCACCGCGCGCGCCGTCACCGTCCCGCCCGCAGTCACGACACGGGTCAGCTCCCAATCGATCGCCCGGCTCCGTTCGAACACGTGGCAGCCGTCGCCCGGAATTGTCGCGGCGAGACCGGCCAGATATTTGCAAGGATGGAATTGGGCCTGATCGTCGAAGCGGATCGCCCCCGCCACCCGGAACGGCAGGCCGGGATCGCGCGTGAAGGACGCCGGAAGCCCGAGACGCTGGGTGACTTCCACCTCGCGCTCGACCGCCTCGAGATGCTCCTCGCTGCGCGCATAGGTGTAGGCCGCTTTGGGTTCGAAGTCGCAGTCGATCCCATACCGGGAGGCAAGGTCCGCCATCAGCCGGATCGCCGCCTCGTTCGCTTCCGCATAGGTCCGGGCGCCGTCCTCGCCGAATGTGTTCGTCAGCTTGCCATAAACGAGGTTGTGCTGGGACGTCACCTTCGCGGTAGACTTGCCCGTAACCTCCTGGCCGATCTTGCGCGCCTCGATCACGGCGACGCTGAGGCCCGCATCCTTCAGCAGCCGCGCGGCCGTAATGCCAACCATCCCGCCGCCGATGATCGCCACGTCGACATCAAGGTCGCCGGCAAGCTGAGGAAAGCCGGCGGTCGGGGCCGTTGCAATCCAGTAGGATAAGCGGTTGGACCGATCGGACATGGTGCCTCCATTCGTTGAGCGCGCGCCAGGCTGACCCTGACTCTCTGATGCTTAGGTTGGGGGAAGGTTCCCACCCGCTGTGCTTCTCCCCTCGCCTCACTGGCTGACAAGAGCTGGCGGCCCTACTTTTCCGCGACGTCACATCTTTTCGACGAGGAAATAGGTGTAGCGGAGGAAACCCGCGTCGAAGCCGGCTTTGATGTAAAGCGCTGCGGGGAATTGCTCCTTGATCAGCCTTATGCCGTCGGAACCCAGAGGAAGGCCCTTCCACAGGAACTGAGCCGCTTTCGCCAGCGAGAAGTCACGGATGCCCGAGATGGCACGATCGTAGCCGAAATCCCAGTTGCGCCGGGTTTTGTCATTGAGGTCGACCTCTTCGATCAGGCGCAGGCCCGCCTTTGCGAAGTGCTGGCGATAATGAGGCGGCGTCGCCAGGCTGGGTATTCCCCAGTAACGCATGAAAGGGTGCAGCACCAACTCCTCCTGCAGGCCGGCGAGCCCCTCGCGCTTGCACCAGGCGATGAGCAGGAAGCGGCCGCCCGGCTTCATCACCCGCGCGATCCGCTCCACCGCCGCGCCTTTGTCCGGCAGGTAGCAATCTGCGTCCATCAGGACGACGGCATCGAACCGCTCCTGAAGTTCGTCCACGCGCATGATGTCGTGGTGGAGAAAGCGCAGATTGGGGCGCTTGTGACGCCGCGCGTGTGACAGTTGCGAGCGCGATATGTCAATGCCGAGCACTTGTCCCGCGCTGTTCGCCGCGAGGAAGTCGGCAAAGCCTCCCCGCCCGCAGGCGAGTTCAACGACCTTGGATCCCTCGCGGATTTGCAGCGCCTCCAGGTAGCGGCGATGGGTCCGCTCGAACGCGGCGTCCCAATCCTCAGCCTCGTCCTCGAAAATCGCGAAGTGGAAGAAGTCGTTCCAGTACTCGGCATAGAGATCACTCACCGCGGCGAACATCCGCTCCATGTTCTCGACGTGGTGATCCCGAAACCACTCGAATTCCTCCTTCATCACAGGTCTCCGTGGCGCTGAGGCCGGATTTCTCGCTAAGCGGGCGTTCCGCCGACATAAGATGAGGAATGGTCGCCCGAAGTTCCCCCCTCCCTTGCGGAGCTCTTCGCCGCCACCGGGCGCGAGCAGTCCATCAAAGCGCCAAAAAGAGCCTCTTCCAGAGCGCCTGGCGATAGCGCCAAGGCCTCATCTTCATCTTTTCCCTCAGCTACGGCTTCAGGAAAACCGGGAACCTAGCCTTGGCTTAGCGAAGCATCACATCCCTCCACGTCAAGGTCGCTCCAGTTTAGCTGTTCCGGAGGTCCGTCTTGCGCCGAAATCGATGTAACCAGCCTCTCTGACTTACCGTCCGCTTTCCCGCTCCCCTCGCCTCAAGCAGTCGGTCGGCTTTCGGCCAGAAGCAGTCCCACGAAATCTCGTGTTTCAGCTAACCGGCCATTGCCAACGAAAACTAAAGATCCCGGGCCAGCTTCTCCTTCTCGCGCTGGTCCTGAAGGTGCGAGATCCAGCGCAGCAGCATGCCGAGGACCGACGCCGCCATGCCGCCGATCAGGCAGAGAAGAAGAACATCATCCTGGGAAGCCATCCGCCAGGCGACCATGCCAAGCAGGATGACGCTCAAAATCGACGCCATGTACCCGGCCGTCTTCAATGCAACGATCATCAACAATGCCTCTGCAAGATCACTGCAATATCAACGGCCGAGGCTCGAGGTCGTTCCGCTTCCGGTTCGAACATCCGAAGCTCTCGGCTGCTTAAGCCGCGTCACCGGCCGCGATGGCGGATGTTCGACGGGCGGCCGCGCTTGCCCTGTACCCTCCCCCTTTTCTCCTCGCTCCTCCTGCCGTCCCTGCGGATGCCGCGGCGCTGCGGGGCTGCCGTCGGCGCATCCGGAAGCTCGAAGCGAAGCCCGCCGGACACCGGGTTGGCCTCGGCCAGGCGGAGCTTCAGGCGCTGCCCCGGCGCGAAGGTCAGCTGGCTGTCTTCCCCGACCAGAGTCTGGCTCGCCTCGTCGTAGCGGAAATATTCGGTGCCGAGGGTGGAGACCGGCACCAATCCGTCCCCGCCCAGGCCCACCACCGAGGCGAAGAAGCCGAACGGTTGCACGCCGGTGATGCGGCAGTCGACAAGCTCGCCGACCCGCTCAGCCAGGAAAGCGGCGACGTAGCGGTCGATCGTCTCGCGCTCCGCCTCCATCGCACGCCGCTCGAACTGGCTGATGCTTTCCCCAATGATGTCCATCGCCTCGGCCTCGGCGTCGGTGAGGCCGCCCTCCCCCAAACCATAGCTGCGCACCAGCGAGCGATGGACGAGGAGATCGGCGTAGCGGCGGATGGGGCTGGTGAAATGGGCGTAGGAGCCGAGCGCAAGCCCGAAATGGCCGTGATTTTCAGGGCCGTAATAAGCCTGGGTCTGGGTGCGAAGGATCTGCTCCATGATCTCGGGCTTGTGGTCCGCCTCGCCAACTTGTGCGATGATGCGGTTGAAGGTGGACGGCCGGATCACTTGCCCGAGAGCGAAGGGGATATCGAAGGTGTCGAGATAGTCCTTCAGGGCCGCCAGCTTCTCGCGGCTTGGCGGCTCATGGTCCCGGTACATGACGGGCGCCTTCTTCGCTTCAAGCGCCTTGGCGGCCGCGACGTTGGCCGCGATCATATAATCTTCGATGAGCTTGTGCGCGTCGAGCCGCTCGCGCGGGGCGACGGAGAGGATGCGCCCCTTCTCGTCGAGCATCACCCGCCGTTCGGGAAGGTCGAGGTCGAGCGGCTCGCGCTTCTCGCGGGCACGGTAGAGCGCGCTCCAGCAATCCCAGAGCGGCTTCAGCGTGCCCTCGACGATCTCAGGCGCGACCGGCGGCTCGTCAGCCTCGATCTCGGGCATCGAGCAAGTCGGTGAGGCGACTTCGATCCGCTCCTGCCCCCGGCTGGCGTCGATCGCCGCCTGGGCATCCTCATAAGCGATGTTGGCGGCGATCCGGACGCGGGCACGCGTGAAGCGCCAGCTTTTCAGCTGCCCGTCTTTCGAAACCTGAAGGTGGCAGACGAGCGCGGCGCGATCTTCCCCCTCCTTCAACGAGCAGACATGGGCAGAAAGCGTCTCAGGCAGCATCGGCACCACCCGGTCGGGGAAATAAACGCTGTTGCCGCGCTTACGTGCCTCCTTGTCGATCGCCGATCCGGGACGAACGTAGAAGCTCACGTCGGCAATGGCGACGATCGCCTTCCAGCCGCCGGCATTGGCCGGATCCTCGTCAGAAGTCGCCCAAACCGCGTCGTCATGGTCACGAGCGTCGGCAGGATCGATGGCGACGATGGGGATGTGCGTCAGGTCCTCGCGCGGGCCGAGATCGAGCGTCGAGACGCGTTCGGCCTCCTCCAGCACGCGGTCCGGGAATTCGTGCGGGATGCCATGCTTGTGAATGGCGATCAGGCTGAAGCTGCGAGGTGCGAAAGGATCGCCGAGCACCTCCGACACACGGGCGCTGAGGCGCGGCGGACGGCCGGTCTTCTCGGCCAGAACGAGATCGCCCACGTCCGCCGTGCCGACATCAGAGATGGGAAGCTCGCGCCTCTCCTTCTTCTCGACCGGGCGAAGCCAAAGATTTTCCCCCTCCTTGTGCACCACCCCCAGGACAAGCTCGCTTCCCTTGAGCAGCTTCTTCATCGGGTGGGCGATGATGCCGTTGCCTTTGGTTTCGGTGCGGGCAAGGATGCGATCGCCGACGGCGACGGCCGATCTGCGGCCTTTTTCCTGGAGCCTCACGCGCGGCTCCGGTCCGTCCGCTTCCCAGCGCTCCGGCACCGCCCAGGCGTTGCCGCCGTCGTCGATATCGACCACGCGGAGCACCGTCACCTTGGGAACACCGCCCATCTTGTGAAAGGCGCGGCCGGGCGCGCTGTCGATCAGGCCTTCGTCGCCCATGTCGCGGAGCAGGGACTTCAGCGCGATCTTGTCATTGCCGGAAAGGCCGAACGCCTTGGCGATCTCCCGCTTCCCCGCCGGCTGGTCCGAGCTTTCGATGAACTCGAGGATTTGTTCGCGGCTTGGAAGCCCGTTGCGCTGTTGTCTTGCCATTCGCTCCATCTCGGCGCTCGTGCCGCCGAGAACAAGCTATTGCCTGTTCGTCGGCGGCGGCGTGTAGGGCCGGAACGCACCGCCCGGCACTGCGGATGCAACCGGCGATTCATAGCCATTCTCCGCCACCGCCGAGACGCCGAACACAAAATCGTCGACGCGGACACCCCTCAAGACATGGCCCGCCGCATTTCCCGGCACTCGAACGCTATGCTCCCAGTCGGAGGCGTTGGTCGGGCGCCAGCGCACGATATAAGCCGCCGCGCCCTTCACCGGCTCCCATTTCAAGCTGGTGTCGTTTGAAACCGCACCTCGGACTTGCGGATCGGGAACAGGCGGCGTTCGGGCAAGCGCCGCAAGCGCGGCGACATTGAGCTGGGTCACCTTGCGCAGATAGGGGAAGTCCATCTTGTCGACGGTGTCGCCATATTCGATCCCGTTCTCGACCCTGAGATCCTGGTGCTGGTGGTTGTAATTCTCGACCGCCACGGTGAACCGGACGGCAGGATAACCCGCGTTCAGCATCTCCGTATGGTCGCCGCCGCGGCCGAAGCGGTCGTTGCGCCATATCTGGCGCACCTCTAGGCCGAGGCTGAGATCCTCGGCAAGATCGGCGACATAGCGGGAGAGGTTTCGAGACGGGCTGTCATTCTCGCCGCCGAGGCTCCTCTGGCGGGCGGCGAGATCCTCGCGGCCCTGCCAGCGCGGACCTTCGGAGAAGACCCGGACATGAGCAGCATCGCAATATCCATCGGAGCCGCAAGAGTTGCCGATGATGTCGTTGTTGAGATTGGCGATGACGTGCCAGCCTTGAGCCCGTGCATAGTCGGCCATGATCTTGCCGCCGAGCAGCCCCTGCTCCTCGCCTGAAAGAGCCGCATAGACGATCGTGTTCGGGAATTTGTAGCGGGAAAGAACGCGCGCCGCCTCGATCACCGCGGCGGTGCCGGAGCCATCGTCATTGGCGCCGGGGGCGTCCTTGATCGCATCCATCACGTCGCTGACGCGGCTGTCGATATGGCCCGAGATGATGACGACCCGGTTGGGATCGGTCGTCCCGCGCTGAATGGCGAAAACGTTCGTCACCTTGGTGGGGGTCGGCACGCGCCGGCCGGTTACCACGTCCGAAGGCGTTGCGATCGTCAGGCATCCGCCGCAAGCGCGCGAATAGCGGCGAAACTCAGCCTCCGTCCAACGGAGCGACGCGCCGATGCCGCGCCGGGGATCGGTTTGCGACGAGAGGGTGTGGCGCGTCCCGAA
>JALYGI010000204.1 GCA_030777185.1 Pseudomonadota bacterium | reverse complement strand
GGGCCGCGGAAGGTGGCGACGCCGCTCTCGGCGGAAATGCCGGCGCCGGTCAGGATGAAGATGTTATTTATTTCGCGTTCGTGCATGCCACCTGCTTAGTAACTGCGTGAATGTCCGCAATGGGTGGAAAGCTGACGTTCAAGCACGATGCAGGGCTCGGCCGCAGGCTCCATGCCCGGTCCCGGCCTATCCGCCGTATGCGCGCACGAAGAATGTAATGGTCGTCGCGCCGGTGACGAGCAACGTCCAGACACGCACCATCCGGTGCGACAGACGCTTGCCGAGCAGCGCGCCCAGCCAGCCGCCCGCGATTGAGCCGAACAGCATCGGCAGGCACGCCCACCACCACACCATCGCGAAGCCGATAAACACGAACGCCGCGGCGAGGTTCGCCACCGCCAGCATCGTGGTGCGGATCGCGAATAGCTCGCGCGGGCGGATATTGGCGAGCAGCCCATAGAGCGCGGTCGTGATCAGCCCCACCCCGCCACCGAAATAGCCGCCATAGATGCCGAGCAGCGCCTGGGTCGCGAGCAGAGTCGGCCGGCCGATGGTGACGCGCGCATGGAGCCAGTCGGCGGCGGGTTTGCCGAACGCCATCACCGCGAATGCAAAGAGCAGCAGCCACGGGATGAGGACGTCAAAGGTCTCGGTGGGCGTGAGCACGAGCAACAGGCTGCCGACGATCGCGAAGGCGAAGGTGATCGCCGCGAGCAGCCGGACAGACATGCCTGCCACGGTCCCGAGCTCGTCCCGATACGTCCAGGCGCTCGTCCCCGCGCCCGGGAGCAAGGCGACGTTGGAGGTGGCGTTCGCGATATTCGCGGGCAGCCCGAGCGCGATCAGCGCCGGCAACGTCGCGAACGTGCCGCCGCCCGCGAGCGCATTCATCGCGCCGCCGATCACGCCTGCTCCGGCGGCGAGGAGGATTGCCGAAAATTCCATCAAGCGTCACCCCCGCGACAGCCGGCGCCTCCGGCCGCAGGCGGTTCGCCCGCCTCAGGAGAACCGGGCTTTCGCTGGGCCGCAGGCAGGCGCCAATCCGGCGCTCTTAGCTTCACGTCTGCCGGCCATTCGAGCTCACCCGCCGCAATAGCGCGGAGCGGGAGAGGCTGGCGTTCGCAAATTTTCGATTCCGCGCAATACTCAAGCCCTGAAGCTTGCTCTCACTCGCCGCTCCAGCACCGCCAGCGGCATCCTGCCGCCATTCAGCACCACGTCGTGGAAGCGCTTGATGTCGTAGCCCGGCGACTTCTCCGCCTCAGCCCGGAGCCGGCTGATCGCAACCTGCCCGACCTTGTAGGCGCAGGCTTGGCCCGGATAGACGATGTAGCGGTCGATCTCCGTCCGCGCCGCCGTCGGCGACTGCGAGGAATTGGCGACCATATAGTCGATCGCCTGCTCGCGGCTCCAACCTTTGGAGTGAAGACCGGTGTCGACCACCAGCCGCGAGGCGCGAAAGGCATAGGAGCCGAGATAGCCGATCTTACCGAGCGGATCGTCTTCGTACATGCCGAGCTCGTCGGCGACCTGCTCGGAATAAAGACCCCAGCCTTCGCTATAGGCCGTCGCGGAGGCGACTTGGCGATAAATGGGGAGCTCGCCATTCTCGAGGCTCAGCGCCCCTTCGAACAGGTGGCCCGGCGCACCTTCGTGGAAAGCCAGCGTCGGCAGCGTGTAGCGCGGCCATTCCGCGGTATCGCGCAGGTTGATGAAGAAAATGCCGGGGCGCGAGCCGTCAAGCGAGCCGCGTTGCGCAGATCCGCCCGGTGCGCCCCCCTCGATCTCGGGCGGCACGCGGCGGATCTCGTAGGGCGCTTTCGGCAGCCGGCTGAACACGCGCGGCAGCCGCGGCCGGATCGCGGCAAGACGCTCGTTCAGATATGCGAGCAATTCGGCGCGCCCCGCATCATTATTGGCGAAGACTTGGCCAGGCCTCCGCTCGAGCGCGTTCAAGCGATCCGTGATGCTGCCCTGCGTGAAGCCCTGCGCCTTGAGCAGGGTGTCGATGCGTCCATTGAGCTCCGCGACCTGGTCGAGCCCTAGCCGGTGGATCTCGTCCGCACCCATATCGGTGGTGGTGTGCAGCCGAAGCGTTGCGGAATAATAAGCCTCGCCGTTCGGCAGGCGTGAAACGCCGGCTATGCCGCCCGCCCGCGGAAAAAGCGAATTCAGCGTGTCGATCTGCCGGGTCAGCGAGGCGCGGATCGGCCCCTCGAACAGCCGGGCGGCGCGATCCTCATAGCCGGTGAGACCGAGCGCGCCTGCCCGCTGAGCGATCGAGCGGACCAGCGTCTTTCCCTTCACGTCTCCGTCGCGAAGCTGAGCCAGCTGCTTCATCGCCTGCTCGAGGATGAAGCGGGGGGCGACGACGCCGATCCCCGCATTGCTCCTGACGATATTGGTGTCGGCATCGAAGAGGGCGGGGATCGCCGCCATTCGCGCCAGGTAGGCGTCGGCGTCGGCGCGGCTTTTCACCGGATGCTGCGTATCGAGGAAGCTCGCCACGGCCGTGTAGAAGCCGCCGAGCTGGGTCACGCCATAGGGGCCGGCGCGATGCCCGAAGCCGCCGCTATGATAGGGAAATCGGGCGAGGCGCTGACGCGCATCGAGATCGAATTCGGCGCTGTCATAGCTGATCTGGGCGGTGTCGCTGAGCCCGTTTCGGCCGAGCGCACGCAGCGCCGCAAGGTTGCGGGAAATGGCCGCTTTCCGCGCCTGGCGAGCGGCCGGAGACCAATCGGGAAAACGGGAGCGAAGCGCGGCGCGGGCGCCGGTGTCGAGGCCGAGGGACGTCGCCTGGGTTGGCTCATCGCGCAGCTCCTCCTCGAACTGCCGCATCAGCAGCGCATGGAGCCGCGCATCCTTGGCCGGCGCCGGCGCGGCTGCGGCCCAGGCTCCCGCCGGGAGCGCCGCGGCGCCGGCAGCCGTGCCGATCGCCGCCAACAATTGGCGGCGGCCATATTCGACATGTTCGCTCATTTTGCTTCCCTTGAAATTAGGCGCATTGATCGGCTTTCTTCGGCGCTGGTACCTGGCGCTCTACTGCGCCCCGGCCACGGCCAGGATCGTCGCCAGGCCGATGCGCTTCAACTTCACATTCGGCTCCTTTTCGATTCCGATCCATTCGTCGAGCGCATGGGCGCGCTCGCCGCGCACCACCCGCGACATGGTGATGGCGGGAATGCCGAGGCTGATCGGCAGGTTCGCGTCGGTCGAGCTGGAGCGATATTGCAGGGTCACGCCCTCCCGGCGATAAGCCGCGGTCGCCAGCTGGACGATGTCGGAAGACCGGTCGGTCTGTCCGGCCGGCCGATCGCCGATCAGCTTGGGCTCGACGGTGATCCGCCCCGGAGCAGTCGAGCGGGCTTCATTCTCCTTTTCCGCCGCCGCGGCCATGGTGGCGAGGAAGCTTTTCTCGAGCTTGGCGAGCTCGTCGGAGCTTTCCGAGCGCATGTCGAACTCCATCCAGACCTCGTTCGGGATTGAGTTCACCGAAGTCCCGCCGCCGGTGACGCTGGCGCTGTAGGTGGTCTTGATATTGGCCGGGACGGGCGTCTTGTAGAAGTCGACCACCGCCTGCGACATGGCCGTCATCGGATTGACGATGCCGAAGGCTCCGTAGCTGTGGCCGCCGGGGCCCCTGAAGGTGACGCGGTACCGCTTCGAGCCGGCGCCGCCGGTGGTGATCGCATCGAGGCCGCTACCGTCGATCGAGAAGAAGGCTTTTGCCCGGCCCTGGTACTTGCCTTTGGTGAAGAGGTGCCGGACGCCGCGAAGATTGCCCAGACCCTCTTCCCC
>JALYGI010000203.1 GCA_030777185.1 Pseudomonadota bacterium | reverse complement strand
GGCGATGACCTCGAGTCGCGGGCCGTCGAGCTTCAGCCGATCAACCATAGTCGTCGCCGCGGAGACATCCACCGCATTGGCGGCCAGTATGTGCGCTTGGTGCAGCCGCAGGTGCCGCGCCATGGCCCTGATCGCCTCCGTGCGCACAGAGGCAGGCACGCTGCGAAGCACCCCGCCGGCGCTGCAGGCGCTCCGTGCCATCTCCCGAACTTGGGCATCCACAGTCACATCAGCACCAGATCATCGCGATGAATGAGCTCGTCGGGCCCGCAATAACCCAGCCGTTCCGGGATCGAGGCGCTGGAGAAGCCGCAAATCGCCCTCGACTCGGCCGCGCTGTAGGCTGCAAGGCCGCGTGCGACCTCCCGGCCGACCGGATCGAGGATCCGTACACACGCGCCTTTCTCGAACTCGCCATTCACCGTGACCGCCCCAGCGGGAAGCAGACTCTTGCCTGCCGCCAGCGCGGTAACGGCGCCGGCGTCGACCGCCACCGACCCCGCCGGAGCCAGAGTGCCTGCGATCCACTGCTTGTATGCGCTCGCCGGCGAACCGGACGCGGCAACGACAGTGGACCGCGCGCCCATAGCAAGCCTTTGGAGCGGATGCTCTTCCTGCCCGGCGGCGATGATCGTCGCGCATCCGAAGCCGCGCGCGATCCGCGCGGCGGCGATCTTGGTCGCCATGCCGCCGGTGCCGACGCCGGCGCTCGCCGCACCACCGGCAAGCGCCTCGACCTGCTCGGTGATTGCATGCAGGAAGGGCACGTGCTCGGCATTCGGATTCTTTGCCGGGTCACCCGTGTAGAGGCCGTCGACATCGGATAGCAGGATGAGGACGTCGCTGCGGGTCATTTGCGCGACACGTGCGGAGAGCCGGTCATTGTCGCCGTAGCGCAGCTCGTCGGTGGCGACGCTGTCATTCTCGTTGATGATGGGGAGCGCGCGTTCGGCAAGCAGCACCTCCATGGTCGCGCGGGCGTTCAGCCAGCGCCGCCGCGATTCAGTATCGGCCACCGTCAGCAGGAGCTGTGCCGTTGGGATCCCAAACACACCAAGAGCCTGTTCCCATGCAGTCATCAGCCGGGGCTGGCCAGCCGCTGCCGCAGCTTGCTTCGCCGAAAGTCGGTGAGACCGCTTCAGCTGCAAGTAGCAACGCCCGAGCGCCACGGCGCCGGATGAGACCAGGACGACCTGCTTGCCTTCCTGGCGCAATGCCGCCACGTCTGCCGCGAGGCTAGCGAGCCATTCGCGCCGCACTCCCTCCCCTGCGCCGTCGATGAGCAGCGAAGAGCCGACCTTTATCGTCAGACGGCGCGCTCGTCCGACGAGTGAAGCGGCTTCGTTGCCGGTCTCAGCCTCGATGCTTGCCTCTTTCACCGTGCAAAGCCTATGTGCCGCGCCTTCATTGCACAACCGTGATTGTATCCCGTTTTGAGAGAGGTCCATCGACCAGTCGCCGTTGAGGGGTGCGTATTCGCGTGACCGCGCCGGGAGCCCGGTCATGAGCAAGGAACAGGACAAGTTGTTCGTGCGGCCTGCCTGACAGCCGGGTGTGTGCGAAAGAGTGGACGCGCGCGGCCGCGCCCCGCTATGAGCAGGACCGGTGGTTGGATGCGGGAATATGAACTGGCCTCGGAGGGGCACGGGCGCCCGTGGATAGCCCGGTCGCGCAGCGCATTCGCGAGCTCATCGTAGACGGGACGCTGCTACCGGGGACGCGTGTTGCGGAGGCGGCGATCGCAGAGCGGCTCGGCGTCTCGCGCACCCCGGTGCGAAACGCGCTTCCCGCGCTGGCCGCTGAGGGCCTGCTGCAGCCGGCGGGGAAACGCGGCTACGCCGTCCGCGCCTTCGCCACCCAGGACAGCTTCCGCGCCACAGAGCTGCGCTGCCTGCTCGAAGGCTATGCCGCCCGGGAGCTCGCGACCCGTGAGGACCGGGGCCCCATGGTCGCGGCCCTGCGGGACTGCCTGACCGAAGGCGACGAGATCTTCCGGAAGGGCTATGTCGTCAAGGAGGACGAGGGCGCCTATGCGCGCATGAACCAGCGCTTCCACGACATCATCGTCAGCTCCGCGAATGACCCGTTGCTGACCGACCTCATCCAGCGGGTCTATGCGGTCCCGTTCGTGGCTCCAGGCGTGGTGGCGTTCAACCGGCTGTCGCTCGAGGAAATCTATCCGATCCTCGTCTCCGGCCACCATCAGCATCATGCCATCGTCGATGCGATCGATGCCGGCCAGCCCGAATTCGCGGAAACCTTGATGCGCGGCCATTCGAGCCCGGCACGACGCAGCCTCGGCCTCGAAGACGCTTGAGCGAAATATGTGGGCCGGCGCGGCCGGCCCACGATGACTTACTAATAATTATAAGCTCGCTCGCCATGCTCATTGATGTCGAGGCCTTCGCGTTCGGCATCTGAGCTCGGGCGGAGCCCGATCGTCTTGTCTATCGCGAAGAACAGGATCGCCGAGACGGTGCCGGACCAGAGCAAAGTCAGCCCCACCGCCTTTGCCTGGGTGACGAGCTGAGCGCCCATGTCATAGCTGCCGGGCACAGCGGGCTTGACACTATAGTCAAACCAGCCCTGCCCGCCCAGCGCGGGATCCGCGACGATCGCGGTGGCAAGCGCCCCGACAATGCCGCCGACGCAATGGACTCCAAACACGTCCAGCGAGTCGTCGTAGCCGAACCTGTTCTTCACCGTGGAGACGAAGAAGAAGCAGACCAGCGAAGCGCCGGCGCCGAGCGCGATCGACGTGACCGGCGCTCCGAAGCCGGAGGCGGGCGTGATCGCCACCAGGCCCGCCACCGCGCCCGTCGCCGCACCCAGCAGTGATGGCTTGTTATGGACGATCTGTTCGATGAATGCCCAGGCAAGCGCCGCCGCCGCCGTCGCGACGAAGGTGTTGATGAAGGCCACCGTCGTCACGCCGTTCGCTTCCAGGTTCGAGCCCGCGTTGAAGCCGAACCAGCCGACCCACAGCAGGGATGCGCCAATCATCGTCATCGTCAGGGAGTGGGGCGGCAGCGGTTCGGACTTGTAGCCGATTCGCTTCCCGATCACGAGACAGCCCACCAGACCGGCAATGCCGGCATTGATGTGCACGACCGTGCCGCCGGCAAAATCGAGCGCCCCCCAGCCGTAGAGCAGGCCATAGTCGCCCGGCTGCGTCGGTAAGAAGTCTGGGCCCGCCCAATACCAGACCATATGGGCGATCGGGAAATAGACGATTGTGAGCCAAATCACGACGAACAGCATCAGCGGCCAGAAGCGGATCCGCTCCGCAAAGGCGCCGACGATCAGCGCCGGTGTGATGCACGCGAACGTCATTTGAAACACAACATAGGCGTATTCCGGGATGTAGACCCCGTTCGAGAAGGTCGCGGCGAGCGTGGTCGCATCGACGCCGGAGAGGAAAGCCTTGGAAAGTCCGCCAATATAGGGGCTGCCGCCCGTGAAGGAGAGGCTGTAGCCCCAGCCGACCCAGACCAGGGCGGCGATCGCGACGATCGTCAGCACCTGCATCAGCACCGACAGCATGTTCTTCGCCCGAACGAGCCCTCCATAGAAAAGAGCCAGACCCGGGATCGACATCATCAGCACCAGCACCGAGGAAAGAAGCACCCAGGCGGTGTCTCCCTTGTCGGGAATGGGTGGGGCCGCGGCTGCGGCATCCTGCGCCCAGGCGGGCGCGGCGACTAAGGCGGCAAGCCCGAGCCCCGTCAGGCCGTGGTGGATATATCGGATAGCGTTCATGTCCTTTGCCCCCTCACAGCGCGTCGCGGCCGGTTTCGCCGGTGCGGATCCGAACGGCTTCGTGGACGTCGAGGACGAACAGCTTGCCGTCCCCGATCTTGCCGGTGCGCGCGACTTGTTGAACGACCTCGATCACTCGGGGCACGAAGCTTTCCTCGACCACGATTTCGAGCCTCACCTTCGGCACCATGTTCGTCGTATATTCCGCGCCGCGGTAGATTTCGGTCTGCCCTTTCTGCCGGCCGAAGCCGCGGACATCTGACACGGTCATTCCCCGCACTCCGATCGCCGAGAGCGCGTCGCGCACCTCGTCGAGCTTGAATGGTTTGATCACCACGATGATGAGTTTCATGCCGCCTCCCATCTCAGAATGAGACGCCGACGGACGCGACGAGCCCTGCCTTGCTCGCGTTGCGTCCGCTTGGCGTGATGAAGTCACCGTCGGTGTCGACGTATGAGAGCCCGACTGAGAGGTTCTTCCAGGCGCCACTCCCGCCCAGGCTCCAGTCGGTATATTCGTCCCCGATCGTGAGGTAGCTTGGTCCGAAGCTGTGACCGAGGTGCGCGTTGAGGCTGATCGGCGTCCCCGGGATCGCCGCGGAAAGGTCGCCGGCGAGATAGAGATTGTCCTCGTTGCCGGCGCCGATCGAGAGTGCCCGCTGCTTGGGCGCATAATTGACCGTGAGCTTGGCCGTTGCTGGCCCGAGCGTATGAGCCACCGATGCGAACGGCTCGAAGAAATCGGAGTCTATTCCGCCGGAGCCGGGATAATAATAATAGAGCAGGCCGCCATCGAACGTGGTGCCGCCAAAGGTGCGGCGGTAGCCGGCGATGAGGTCAAGCTCCTGATCCGCCCCGTTGTAGACATAGTCCTCGATCGAGGAGCCCCAGACGCTCCCGTAAAAACCGGAGGAATGGGCGGCGGTGAAGGAGCCCTGGAGCGCAAAGCGCCTGTCGCTCTGCGAGATGCCTCGGAAGCGATAGTCCGACACGAGCGTGACGCCGCCGTTCAAAGTGACCTTGCCAGGGGGTTCCTGAGCGGTTGCAGGCATGGCCATCGACAGCAGTGCGACGGCGACCATGGAGGGAGCGCTGAACTTGATTTTTCTCATCCGGAAATCTCCCGATAACGAGTTCGGCCTCTCCCTTTGCCGG
>JALYGI010000202.1 GCA_030777185.1 Pseudomonadota bacterium | reverse complement strand
GCCCGAAGCCGCCGCGCGGCGGTCCCGGCGGACCCGGGAGACCCGGCGACCCTGGACCAAGCCTGAAGCCTGCGCCTGTCCGCCCAACCACTCCGAGCAACCTGTCCGGAGGAGCGGAAGCGCCCCTCGATCCCTAGTCGACCCAGAAGGCGGGGAAGAAGTCCGCTAATGACCCATAGCGGACGTTCAGCCGGATGGCGGTTTCTGACCCGCTTCAGACATTCCGCCGAATGTCCGCCTCCGACCCATTCCTGACATTTGGCTGGACCCGAATTGCGCGAGCAGGCATTCTCCAGCTGTCCCTGGCCGCGGGAGGACGGCGAATGTTTCCGCGCATGCTGACTATTGCCGCTGGATCGGCTTTGGGAGTTTTGGTTTCGCAAGCAGCCGGCGCGGTGCCTGAGCCGCCAGCGGCCAGCGCTGCCAGGGGCGCAATCTTGTCTCCCGGCGAAGGCGACTTCATGGCCTTCTGCGACACGCCGCATCTCGACGTAACGATCAAGGTTGGCGCGCGCCAGAACTCCTCATCCATGGAAATGGGCACTGCCCGGCTGGCGGCAGGGACGAGCAATTTCGGCCGGCACCGGGTCGACGAGATCATCTACTTTGTAGCCGGGCAAGGGTTCGCGAGCATAGCGGATGACCGCACGCCGGTGCGGCCAGGCAGCACGATGTTCATCCCGCGCAACATTAGGCACGGCTTCGAGAACAGCGGCTCTGACGTGCTGGAGTTCGTGTGGGTGACCTCGCCCACCGGCTTCGAACAGGGTCTCCGCAGCGTTGGCGTCCCGTCACTGTCCCAGTGCAAGAGCCGGCCCAAGTGATGAAGGACCGGATGCTCGCCTGCTTGGCACATGCAGCGCTACTGATGCTCGCATCACTGACGGCGCTGCCGCTCGAAGCGCAATCCCTCGGCGATCCCCTCGTCCGGGTGACTCGCTACGATGTCGATATGTCTGATGAGGATGCGTTCGCAGATTACATGCGGCATCGCGTCGAAGCAGCCCGGCTCGCCGGGCTCCGGGCGGAGCAGGGGTGGCGAACGCTCCGCTCCGACAACACGTGGCTCGTCATCGAGGTGCCGACTGCCGCGGCGGGCGAGGTGGCCGGAGCCGAGCCGTTGGCAATGCACGTCAAGGGGACGGCCGGCGAGCCGGTGCTGCGCCGGGCCGACGAGCTGCTCGCCAACATCAGCTTTCAGCGCGAGCGAAGCCTGTTTGCCGCACCGTCATCGCTTCGCCACGAACCGCGCAATCCCGCGCCGGCGAATTTTGCCTTCGTGCAGGAGTTCCGGGTCGTGCCTGGGGCGGAGAGCGCGAGGCAGGAATTCGTCGCATTCCTCCGCGAGGTCAGTCTGCCTTACCGGTACGAAGCACTGCGGCCCGTGTTCGGCAGGGACGTCGTCATGGGCATTGTCTGGCCTGACGATCTTACCCGCTACTATTCGCAATTCTCGCCGGCTGTTTTCATGCAGCGCTATCCGGATCGTTTCCGCCCACTCGCCCAACGCCTCCGATCGGTCACGAGGGATCAGGAGACGAGGCTTTATTCGGTCCGGCCTGAGTTTTCCTACCCTACGGCCACGCCCTAGCCGAGGCCGTCCTGACGGCGGGAGCCTCTGCATTGATGTCTGCTTTCGACCCATTGCGGACATAGTGCCATGCACCGGAATCAGGTGTAAACAGATGCGGTGCCAGAATCGAAGGAGCAGCGGAGTGCAGATTGCCCGACCTCAGGCCGACTTGAAGATAAGCTATCTCTATTGGGCGCTTGCCCTGTACGCCTGCACCATTGCCGCCAGCGTCGGCGCGCCCTTGTTCACCTCGCTCATTTGGCCCGAAACTTCCAGTTGGCATCTGCAAAAGGCGATGCGGCTTCGTGGGGTTGAATTAGGCCGGACGGCTGAACTGATCTTCATGGGGCACGCTTTTTTTGTGGTCAGCTGGGCTCCTGCGCTGCTGAGTCTTTTCCTGATCGGTCTTTCGAAAATGCCCGTTATTTTTCACTCGCTCGTCGGCGCTGCCGTCTTCGGAGTGGTGGTCGGAGGGGCGGCACAATCTCTGCAAGTGGGTGTCTTCTCAGCGATTTTCGGAGCAATCAGCGTAGGAGGAACGGCCGCTCTGGTGGCGCTGCGGCGGCACCTTGCTTCCGAGGAAAAGGTGACCGGGGCAGCCTAGGTTGCTTCGACACGATTGGAGGGCGACGAGTGTTCGCTTTTCCACCCATTGCGGAAATTGGCGGTGGATGCGACGGTCAGTGCCGATAACAGCTTTTACATTCCGGTTGATTGTCAGCGCTCTGACGCCGCACCGGGCAGTCGGCGCCTCTCACGGTTGAGGTGGTGAAATCAGGGGGCGCGGCTGCAAGGCTAGCCGCCTGTCGCTAACCAAGGTTCAGCCGACCTTCGATGAGACCTCGCAAGAGGATGTCGTTGACGTGCTGGGAGTGACTCAAGCCTCAAAGGAACAGCTCCGTTATGTTGTGCAGGCACGCAGAGCCGCTCAGCTGCGGATCACCTGCTCTAGCCGCTCAAGCGCGCGGTCGACCTCTTCGGCCGTGTTGTAATGAACCGGCCCGATCCGGACGCCGCCGCCAGCTTCGAGCAGGCCCAGCTTGCGATAGATCTCCAGCGCGTAATTGTGCCCGTCCCACACCTGGATGCCCTCGCGGGACAAGGCCGTTGCGATCTCCGGCGCGGAAATGCCGTCGGCAACGAAGCTGACTGTCGATACCCGCCGCGAGAAGTTGGCGGGATCCGTGATGCCGAGTACTCTGACGCCGCGCATCGTAAGCAGCCCCTCGATCAGCCGCTGGGTGAGCTTGTCTTCATAGTCCTTCATCGCCTCGTAGCCGGCCGCCAGCCGGGAACGCAGGTCCGGCCCGGCAGGTCGACCGTAGCTTGATCCGAGCTCCACGAGATAGTCGATCGCCGCGTGCACGCCCGCCAGTTGCTCCCGATTGGTCGTCCCGGTCGTGAAGCGGCCGGGAAGCTCGTCGGAGACGGCGCGGACCTTGTATGCGCGCAATGCCTGCAGCCGGTCGCGCCGACCCCACAGCATGCCGTAATGCGGACCGAAGAACTTGTAGGCCGAGCAGACGAGATAGTCGCAGCCCAGGGCGGCGACATCGATCAGGCCATGCGGCGCGTACTGCACCGCGTCGACGAACAATTGCGCCCCGCAGTCGCGAGCAATTTGTGCGGCCCCTGCAACATCGTTGATCGTGCCGGTGACATTGCTGGCGTAACTGAAGGCGATCAGGCGAGTCCGACCGCTTACCAGGCGCCTGAGGTCGTTGAGATCGAATTCGAAACTTTCTTCGGAAAAGTCGAGCCAGCGGACGACCAGTCCGCGATCTTCGGCGGCCATCAGCCAAGGTGCGACGTTCGCATCATGATCCATTCGGGTTAGGATGATTTCGTCGCCGGGTTCGAAATCGGCGCAGATGGTCCGCGACATGCCGAAGGTCAAAGTGGTCATGCTTTGGCCGAAGAACACTTCACCGGAGTGCGGCGCATTCACGAACAGCTCGCCCGCCCGATGCGCCTCTTCGACGAGCTGCTGCGCGGCTATCGAGGTGGCGAAAGACCCGCCGAGGTTCGCGTTCTTGTAGAACATGGCCTGGTTCATCCGCTCCACCACCGAGCGCGGGACCTGCGTCCCAGCGGGGTTGTCGAAGAAGACGATCGGTTGCCCGTTCACGTCCCGCTGAAGGGCCGGAAAGCTCGTGCGGATGCGATCGATGTCGTAGGCCATGCCCAAGCCTTGGCGCCGGGTTGCGGCCGAGGCAAGCTTTGGCTGCCGCCCAGCGCCGCCGCTCTTGAACGGGCTGGCGCGCGAGCCGTTTGGCTGCGCGCGCCCGCGACTTGGCAACATTTTCGAGCACCGACCTAATATAATAGAGAAGAAAATTCAGTCTGAAGGCCTTGGCAGGTAATAAGAACCATTAAATCCCCGACCTCTTCCAGGCGGCCTAAGAAGAGACAGTTCAAGGGGCTGCTGGTTGCGGCCCGTGGCGATCGCGCGACGTGATGCGGACGGGCGGCATCGTCGTCTGAGCGGCCGGTCCCAACTTCCGGGTTGATCAACGGGACTGGTCCGAGAAGCATGGCTGGCGGAGGCGGAAGCAAGCTTCTGCGTCGGCCGCAGCGCCATGTTTGCACCGCCGGAAGGGCCCAGAAAGATGGACCGCCCGTTTCGAATTCGAACTAGCCGTTGTGCATTAACCAAATAGAAGAAGGAGTTGGCTACACTCGAGATTCAGGTCTCGGTTGTGGAGATCGAATGGCGAAAGAGGGCAATGGTCGCAGCATCAGCCTTGAAGGTGATGATCGTCGATGACGAGGAAATGATGCGTACGCTGATGCGCCGCACCCTCGATCGAATGGGAATCTCTCAGATCTACACAGCGGACGACGGTTCTGAGGGACTCGAACTCGCGTGGTCTCGAAGGCCTGATGTCATCATTGCGGATTACGCCATGCCCAACATGGACGGCCTCGAGTTGCTGAAGGCCGTTCGTGAAGAACCGACTTTCGCAAAAACTGCGTTCATCATGCTCACCGGCTCTGCGAACGGGGTGGTCAGACAGAGAGCAGGGGAGCTTGGGGCGAACAGCATCATCATGAAACCTGTCTTTCCAGCTGATCTGAAAGACAAGCTTGGAACCCTCGTCTACGAGCTAACCGGGGCGAGGATCGATTGGAAGCCGTCGACGGGTGAGCAGGCGAAGCGGATCGGCACGAGCAGCTGAAAAGTGAGAACTAGCCTGCTCAACCGCTCGCAGCACGCTGGAAACATGGTGTTCGTGCACTGCTCGCTAGCCACCGGATGTTCGCTTCGGTAGGACGCGTAGTCGCCTCTAACACCAAGAAGCCGTAGGGGAATCGAGTTACTGATGCACGCCTTGATCATCGAAGACGATTATCTCATCGGTCAAACCATTCAGGACATGCTGGGTGATTTAGGCTTCGCGCGCTTCAGCTTCGCTACTTCGGAGTCAGCCGCAATCGCGGCGGCGGCTAGCGGAGAGAAGTTCGATTTGATCACCGCTGATGCCCGCCTGCTTCCAGGCAATGGGGTGAAGGCTGTCGAGGTCATCTGTGAGCACCGCAAAATCCCCGTGGTCTTCATCACGGGCTATCCGGAGGAGCTTAGGAAGC
>JALYGI010000201.1 GCA_030777185.1 Pseudomonadota bacterium | reverse complement strand
GAATGCTTCGTGCGGCTGCATCGCGGAGCGATTGTGCGCCGAAGCTTCATAGTCGGTTTTCGAAACGAGGAGGGTCGCTGGGTCGCACAGCTTGCCGACGGAAGCGAGCAGCGGATTGGACGAGCTTATGCTGAGAACGCAAGAAAGCTCAGCGGCCGCGGGCGCTTCGGCCGGTGAAGGACACTGGCGCCTCCGCCACCTCGTGTCCGCAATGCGTTTTAAGCGGACGCTCACCAGCATGAAGCAGCACCGTCTGCTTTTAGCATCAGTCGTCCAAAAGCAGCCGGTCGCTTCCAGCCAATTTCAGCGGCGGGCGCCCATCTTCATCCTATCGGGTGAATTGAGAAACGGCCGAAAGTCGTCAGTTCTGAAGAATGGCGCGCCCGGAAGGATTCGAACCTCCGGCCCCCAGATTCGTAGTCTGGTGCTCTATCCAGCTGAGCTACGGGCGCGTGGGAGACGGCGACATAGGGCCAAGGTCCGGGGCGCGCAAGCCCGTTGCTCGCAAAAGCGGACATCCATAGGGAGGGGGAATGACATGCTCCCTCCGCCTGCAGCTGACTTTTGCCTCCACCGCCTTGCTGTCGGCCTGCGCGGCGCAGGGACCCTTCCCGTCCTTATCGCCCAGGGCGGCCGAATATGAGCTTGCCGGACGGCCGGTGCCGCCTTGCGTCGGCGGCAGCGCCGCGGGCGGCACTCCGGCCGGGAGCACAGCCGTCCAGAGTCCGCCGGATCCCCAGCTTGGCGCGGAGCTGGCCCGGCTGCTCGATCAGGCCCGGCGCGGCCAGGCTGAATTCGACAAGGTCCTGCCCGGCGCCCGCACCCGGGTCGCCCGTGCCGGCACTTCGGGCTCCGATGCCTGGGTGACGGCGCAGCAGGATGTGTCAAGGCTGGAGGCGGCCCGTGCCCCGACCGTTGATGCCCTCGCCGCGCTGGAGGCGCTGGTCCTTGCCCGATCGAACCTCGGCGTGAGCGAGGCGGATCGGCTGAGCGCGATTGCCGCGGCAGACGAAGTGCGCCGCCTTGCCGAAGGTCAGCAGGCCGAGATCGACCGGCTGAGCGCGTCGCTCAGCGGAGGCTCAGCGCAGCGGAATGAGCCTTTGCCAGCGCAACGTAATGCGCAACGCCCGCTTGGCTCCCGGCAAGCTCTTGCGGCGTCAGATCGCGAACATATCTCGCCGGCCGCCCTGCCCAAAGCTGTCCCGACGGGATCCGCTTGCCGGGGGTGAGCATCGCGCCCGCCGCGAGCATCGCATCGCTCTCGATCACGCAGCCGTCCATCACGATCGAACCCAATCCGACAAAGGCGCGGTCGTGAAGGATGCAGCCATGGACCATTGCGAGGTGGCCGATCAGCACGTCCTCTCCGATCAACGTGGGCAGCCCTTCCCCATTGCCGGGCTTGGGCGAATCGACGTGGATGACGCTCCCGTCCTGGATGTTGCTGCGCGCGCCGACGCGGATGCGGTTCACATCGCCGCGCAGCACGCAATTATACCAGATGCTCGCCTCGGGCCCGATCTCGATGTCGCCGATCAGCTGAGCGCCCGGAGCGACAAAGGCGGCGGGATCGACGAGTGGCGTCTTTCCGCCAAAGCTCAGGATTTGCGGGCCTGCCATTCTTCCCTTCCAATGACGTAGACGATGACAGTGCCCTCGGCCCAGTCGGGGCCGACGAAATCGAGGTCCGGGCGGCGGATCATCCCGAGCCGCTCCATCAGGCCCCAGCTCGGGATGTTGCCGCCGACGGTAAGCGCCACCACCCGCTCCGCGCCCAGCGAATCGAAAGCGAAGTCGAGCGAGGCGATCGCGGCTTCCTTGGCATAGCCCTGCCCCCAGGCATCCTCGCGAAGGCGCCAGCCGGCCTCATATTCACCGGCGACCGGGCAGCCCGGATCGTCGGCGATCTTAAGGCCGCAAAAGCCGAGCAACTCCCCGTCCGCCTTGCGCTCGACCACCCAGAAGGTGAAGCCCCGTTCCTCCTGCCATGCGGTGAAGCGGCTGGCGAGGCGCTCCCGGAGCACGCCCGGCTCCTGCACCCCGGCCAACCAACGCATCACCCCCGGAGTATTGGTCAGCGCAACGAACCTGTCGAAATCCTCGCTCCTCCAATTGCGGAGCAGCAACCGTTCGGTTTCGATCATTTGAAGCTCGGCTCCTCCAAGAGCGGCAGGATGCTGGCATGATCGTCGCTCCAGCCGGCAAAGCCGGGCTGCGTCCTCAGCTTCTTCCAAGCCTTGGGCTGGCCGCTCACCGAGATCATATCCTCCATCGTCTGGCGCTCGCGAGTCATGGCGATCCAGTGCGACGGATGATCGTTCAGATATTTGTCGCTTTGCTTGTGATCGAGGGAGGCAGCGTGCCAGCCGCCCTTCCGCGCGCCTTCCGCCAGGACCGGTTCCAGATCGAGATAGCGGTTGGAGATGTGCATCATCAGAATGCCGCCGGGCTTCAGTACCCGGGCATAAAGGTCGAGCGCTTCGTCGGTGAGAAGGTGCATCGGCACAGCATCCGACGAAAATGCGTCCACGGCGAGGATGTCGAAGCTTCGCGGCGGCTGCGCGGCAAGCCTGAGCCGGGCATCGCCGAGGGTGATCCGCGCGGTCGGTGTGCAGCGCGAGAGGAAGCTGAAACGCCGCGTATCGGTCGCGATCTTCACCATTTCCGGATCGATCTCGAAGAAGGTCCAGCTCTGGCCGGGCCGCGAGTAGCAGGCCAGGGTGCCGGTCCCGAGCCCGACGACGCCGATGCTCGCGCCAGGCCCGTACAAAAGCTCCGCCGCGGACATCACACGGCCGACCCCCGAGCCCCGGGTGTAATAGCTGGTCGGCTCCTCCTCCGTTCCTGGAAGGATGTTCTGGAGGCCATGGACGGTGGTGCCGTGGGTGAGCATCCGCGCCGTTCGATTAGAGTTGGTGCCGATCGTGTAGATGCCGAAATAGCTGCGCGTGCGCACATCCTGGATCGAGTAGCGCAGCGTCGACCAGCCGCCGTAGCTCATCATCAAGGCCGCAAGGCAGGCGGCGAACACCGCGCGCCGGCCGATGCTGAAGAGAGCCATGAGAGCGATGACGATACTGGCAGCGATGGAAAGGGATGGCGGCACTTCGGGGAAAAATCGCCGGTCGCCCGCTAGCGAGAGGAGGATCGCTACCGCCGGCAGGAAAAGGGAGAGCCTGGGGCCCCAGGCCGGATGCTCCCAGATCCGTTCGATCTTCCGCAGATAGCTGCGCTGGGGGATCAGAAGGGCAGCGCCGAGGATCAGCAGCGGATGCTCGTAGGCCCAATCGAATATGACGGGTGCGGCGATGGCGCAGAAAGCGCCGCCGAGCATGCCGCCCACGGACATGACCAGGTAGAAACCGGTCAGCCTATCCGGCTGAGGGCGCAGCCGGTACATTTCCGAATGGAGCGTCACCGCGACCACGAACAACAGGCTGAGCCCGAGCGTCGCGGCCGTCAGCGGCCGGTGCGATCCGTCCGCAAAGGCAAGGCCGCCGGCGATGAGGATGATGAGGGGCGCGACTTGCGTGATGAAGCTCGCTGCGCCGCGTGCGTTTGCAAAGGCGATCACGAAGCTCAGCAGGTAAAGGCCGAGCGGCAGCGCCCAGAGCAGCGGCATCGCGACGATGTCGGTCGTGAGGTGCGTCGTGGTCGAGAGCATCAGCCCGGAGGGCACCGCCGCGAGCACCACCCAGTGCAGGACCCGCTTTCGGCTGGGCGGCGGCGAGACCTCGATTGGAGCCGCCTCGACCGACCGGGCCGGAATGGTGAGCGCGCAGCCGACCACCAACAGCACGAGCAGGGCAAAGCCCCCGGTCCAGAGCGCGCTTTGCTGCTCCAGCGTCAGCATCGGCTCGACAAGAAGCGGGTAGGAGATGAGGCCGGCGAAACTGCCGAGGTTCGACGCAGCATAAAGAGCATAAGGCTCGCCGCGGCTGCTCTCCAGGGCAAACCAGCGCTGCATCAGCGGCGCCTGAGAGGAGATGACGAAGAAGAGCGGCCCGATCGAGCTCGCAAGGAACCAGGGCACCCACAGGACCGGCGAGAAATCGGTCGGCGGCGTCATCGCCCTGAGCCCGATCGGCAGCCATAAGGCGGCCACGGCAAACATAGCGATGTGCAGCCCCGCCTGCAGACGCGGGCGGAGCCGCGCCACCCAATGGGCATAAGCGTAGCCGCCCAGAAGCAGCGTCTGGTAGACCAGCATCGCGCTGTTCCAGACGGCGGGCGCGCCGCCGATCCTGGGCAGCGCCATGCGACCGATCATCGGCTGGGTGAGGAAGAGCAGGAAGGAGCCGGTGATAATGGTCGCAACGAAAAGCGGCTTCGCCAGCCGCTCCCGTGCGATCGCCTGCGCCCCCGCCTCAGCCGTCACTGATCAGCCGCGCGGCATGCGCCGCATGATAGGTGAGAATACCGGCGCAACCGGCCCGCTTGAAGGCGATCAGCGTCTCCAGCACGAGCGCGTCCCGGTCCCCTGCCCCCGCCGCGGCGGCGGCCTCGATCATCGCATATTCGCCCGACACCTGATAGGCGAAGAGCGGCACTTCGAAGCGCTCCTTCACCCGCCGGATGATGTCCAGATAGGGCAGGCCGGGTTTCACCATCACGAAGTCCGCGCCCTCGGCAATGTCGAGCGCCACCTCACGCAACGCTTCCACGGCGTTGGCAGGGTCCATCTGATAGCATTTCTTGTCGCCCTTCAGGAGGCCCCGCGAGCCGACAGCGTCGCGGAACGGGCCGTAGAAGGCGCTCGCATATTTGGCGGCATAGGCCATGATGAGGACGTTCGGATGCCCTTCGCGCTCGAGCGCCTTGCGGATCTCGCCGACGCGCCCGTCCATCATGTCCGATGGAGCCACAATGTCCGCACCGGCCGACGCCTGAACGAGGGCCTGCTCGACCAAGACCCGGCTGGTTTCGTCGTTCAGCACATAGCCCTGCTCGTCGAGAAGCCCGTCATGCCCATGCGCCGTGTAAGGGTCGAGCGCGACATCGGTAAGGATGCCCACCTCCGGGAGCGCATCCTTCACCGCCCCGATCGCCCGGCAGATGAGATTGTCGGGATTGAGCGCTTCGAGCGCATCGTCGGTGCGGAGCGCGCGGGGCGTGTTGGGGAACAAAGCGATGCAGGGAATGCCGAGGTCCCGCGCCTCCCGCGCCCGCTGCACCAGCCCGTCGATCGACCAGCGGGAGACGCCCGGCAGCGTCGCAATCGGCTCCTCTACCTTCTCGCCGTCGGTCACGAAGAGAGGCCAGATAAGGTCGGAGGGGGTCAGCGCATGTTCGGCGACCATCGCCCGGCACCAGGAGCTGGCGCGGGTGCGGCGCATGCGGATTGAGGGGAAACTGGGAACGCTCATGCGGCGAGCGGCTTAGCGCGGGCGGACGGCGCTGCAAAGGCGGTAGGGCACTCTTGTCCGGCTTGCGGGTTGTGCGGGCGTGGAAGAAACGAACCGTCCCCTCCCCCGTGAAGCCGTTCTCGTCGTCAATGCCAAGTCGCGCCGCGGGCAGGACCTGTTCGAGCAGGCGAAGGCGAAGCTCACCGAGAGCGGCATCAAGCTGATCGCGGCGCACGGCCTCAAGGATCCGAAGCGCCTCGTCCCAACGGTGATGGAGGCCGTGCGGAACGGTGCGCCGATGGTGATCGTCGGCGGCGGCGACGGCTCCCTGTCCTACACCGTCGACGAAGTGGTCGGCCGCGACTGCGTTTTCGCCCTGCTTCCGCTCGGCACCGCCAACAGCTTTGCGCGTACGCTCGGCATTCCGCTCGACCTCGATGGAGCGATCGATGTCATCGTGACGGGCAAGCGGCGGCGGATCGATCTTGGCGTGATCAACGGCGACTTCTTCGCGAATGCCGCATCCCTCGGCGTGTCGCCGATAATCGGCGAGACGGTACCGCACAACCTCAAGCGCTATCTCGGCCGTGTCGGCTATTTGGGATGGGCATTATGGTGCCTGATCCGCTTCCGGCCCTTCAAGCTCTCGGTCGACGACGGCAACGAGAAGAAGACGGTCTGGACGACGGAGGTGAGGATCGCCAACGGCCGCTTCCACGGCGGGGTCGAGCTGGTGGAATCGGCGGACGTGCGCAGCGGCGACATCGTCATTCAGGCGGTAACCGGCCAAAGCATGTTCCGCCTCCTGTGGGACTGGTTCGCGAAATTCTTCAAGCTCCCGGCGCGCGAAGCCGCGCACCAGGAGTTTCGCGGTAAAAGGCTGCTGATCGACACCAAGCCGCGCCTGCGCATCTCGATCGACGGCGAGGTGCTGGCCAAGACCCCGGCCACCGTCGAGGTCGCGCAAGGCGCGATCGAGGTCGTCGTCCCAGCGGAGCACGCTTAGCGAAAGGCGGTCATTCCTCGACCGAACTGTCACCGTCATGCCGGCGGAGGCCGGCATCTCAGAAGAACGAGGTGCGATCTCGTCCTGAGATCCCGGCTTTCGCCGGGATGACGTTTCCAGCTCCTACAACAGCAATCCTAGCCAAGCCGGCTCAAGGCTGCGCGGTACTTCTCCGCGTCCGAAGCCTTCTCGGCATGGTCCAACCGCGCTTTCTCAACCGCTTCCGGCTTCGCCCGCTCGACGAAGCTGGGGTTGGACAGGCGTCCGGCAAGCGCATCGCGCTCCTTCTCAGCCGCCTGGAGCGCCTTGCCGAGACGGCTTCGCTCCGCTTCGATGTCGATCACGCCTTCGAGCGGCAGGATATAGGTCGCTTCATCCACGACCAGCTGAGCCGCCCCGCCGCTTACCTCACCCGGTGCAATGCGGTCGATCCGCGCGAGCCGCCGGAGGGCCGCCTCGTTGCGGGCGAGCCGCTCGGACGTCCGGTGATCGGCATCGCGAACGTGCAAGGGAAGCCGCGCTCCCGGCGGCACGTTCAATTCCGTCCGGGCGGCCCGGATTCCGCTGATCAGGCGGATCAGCCAATCAATCTCCGGCCCTGCCTCCGGATCGAGCGCCCGTGCGTCCGGCATCGGCCATTTGGCGAGGATGAGGTCGTAGGGGCGATCGCCCATCGCATGCCACAGCTCTTCGGTGATGAACGGCATGAACGGGTGGAGCATGACCAGGATCTGGTCGAAAACCCAGGCGGCGACCTTCCGGGTCTCGTCAGCGCCTTCTGCGCCATGAACCATGGCTTCCCCGGCCGGGCTCAGTACGGGCTTGATGAGCTCCAGATACCAGTCGCAGAAGCTCGCCCAGACGAATTGGTAGATGGTGTTGGCGCTCTCGTCGAAGCGGAGCTCGGCCATGGCGAGGTCGAGCGCCTGCACCGTCTTCACGGTCTCGCCGACGATCCAGCGGTTGACGGGGAGCGTCGCGGCGGGCGGCTCAAGGGCGCTGGACGCGCCGATGCCATTCGACTGGCAGAAGCGGGCCGCGTTCCAGAGCTTGGTGGCGAAGTTGCGATAGCCCTCGATGCGCTTCTCATCCAATTTGATGTCGCGGCCCTGGCTTTCCATCGC
>JALYGI010000200.1 GCA_030777185.1 Pseudomonadota bacterium | reverse complement strand
GCACGGGCGCTATCGTCGGAATGCGCGCCGAACGTCGTGGCAATGAGGCGATCCAGAACCTCGTGCGCGCCAAGAGAAGCGCCATCCCGACTGTTCTGGATCTGGAGCCGGTTGAGGCGCTCGGGCGCGAGGAGCGCGCCCAGCGTGACCGCGGAGGCCGCCTCGCTCGCCGCATAGGGATCGAACACCGGGCCGCCTGCTGTGCGGAAGATCTCGATGTCGAACTGGCGGTCGGCATTGCCGGACCAGCCGGCGGAGAGATGGGGCAGGACCGCCGCCGGCACTTCGAGATTTGCAGGCTGAAGCGTCGCAAGCAAGGCATCGAGCGCGCGCCTTTGAGACGCGTCACCGACGATCGGCGCCGCTTCGCGTCCGTCGCCGCGGATCGAGTAGGCGAAGTCGACGCCGCCCACCATCTTTGCGGCGGCTTCGACCTGGTAGCGGTGCATCAGCCAGATCGGCACGAACTTGCGGCGGAGGTTCGCGACCGGCTCGCCGGGAGCGAGGGCGCGCAGGCCGAAATTGGCGACCGCGGCGCGGCGGACTTCTAGCATCCGCTCGAGTTCGCCGGCAGGCTCGGCATAATCGTCCCAAAGCGAACCCCAAGGCTGGGCCGAGCCGAGCGGGCGGGCATCATTGTCGCCGACATAGCGAAGGCCTTCGGCGACCGCGGCATCGGCCTTGCGGAGCGCGTCGGCGTCGCTGTCGGTGCCGTAGAGCCAGTCGACGACGAACATGTCCCAGCGGCCGAGGCCGACGCCGTAGGCATCGCTGAGGTCCGGCATTCCGTTTGCCAGTGTCACCCGCGGTGCGGGATAGTCCATGACCGAATAGCGTCCCTGTCCGCTGGCGGCGAAGTTATGCTCAAACCCCAATGCGTGACCAACCTCGTGCGCGGCGAGCTGGCGAAGGCGGGCGAGCGCGGCCTGAACGGGGTCGTTAGGCCCGCCGGTTCCGACCTTGTCCGCGCCGACCAGAGCCTCGAAGATCAGCATGTCCTGGCGGACCCGCAGCGAGCCAAGCAACACCTGGCCCTTGATGATCTCACCGGTGCGGGGATCCTCGATTGCCTGGCCATAGGACCAGCCGCGGGTGGCGCGGTTCACCCAATTGACGACATTGTAGCGCGCATCGTTGGGATCAACGCCCGCAGGAAGCATCGCCACTTGGTAAGCATCGATATAGCCCGCCGCCTCGAACGCCTGCTTCCACCAGGAAGCCCCTTCGAACAGGGCGGTGCGGATCGGCTCGGGAGCCGAGGTGTCGATGTAGAAGACGATCGGCTTCCTGACGCGTGAGCGCGGCGCGGTGGGATCGATCTTTTCCAGCCGGAAGCGGTTCGCCAGATTCTGCACGATCGGCTGGCCAAGCGGCGCGGCATAGTCGAGCACCTGCGTCGAGAAGCTTCCCGCGCGCGGATCGAAGCGGCGCGGGCGGAAGCCTGGCTCCGGCAGCTTCACGAGCGAATGGCGGACGATGAAGCTGAGGTTTCCGGTCGCCGGCGCGATATTGTTCACCTCCGCGCCGGGTTCGGTGGAGACGAAGGTCTGGCGGGCCTCCATCTCAATATTGTCGGGGAAGATCTTGACGCTGTTGGGATCGGCGACCGTGAGATCGTTGACCAAGGCGAAGCCCTTCTCGCCCGCGCCTTTCAGCGCCTGGGCAATGCCGACGGCGTCGCGCGTTAGGAAGCCCGAGACGTCGACGAGCAGCCGTCCATCGGCCGTTTCTGCGGCGATGTCGCCGGTCCAGAGGGTGGAATAGGCAAAGGATTCGCGCGCCGCCGCCTGCTCGGGATCCGGCGCATTGCTGGCGCGGAAGCGGGGATTCTCGATCTCCGCGACCATTTTCTTGCCGACCCGGCGGAAGACCAGCAACTTCGACCCGGCGCTCATCGCCCGGTCAAGGCCGACCGGCGCGGAGCCGAGACCTGTCTTCAGCGATGCGATGTAGATGTAGCGTCCGGATACGCCCTCTTTGTCTGGCGCCGGCAAGGAAAGCAGGATGCGCCCGGCCTTCCGGTCGACGTGGACCGGCAGCAGCCCGCGCTGCTCGCTGGTATTGGCGAGCACGTCGGCCGCGGGCGCGGCAAAGGCTGGCAACGGGGCCGTTCCGGTAAGCAGCAGGGAGGCGAAAGCAATTCTGGTCCGACGCGTCATGGATGGTCCTTCTGGGTGCTCAAGCCTAAGGCGCGGGCGCGCTGCCGCTCAAGCCCAAACGTGAGGAATCTTCGACCAAAGGATTTCGTTCGGCCGCCGTTCAGAGTTGAGACAGTGTAACATCCTCAGTAAGCCGCCCGGAACACCCGCCGGAGCATCCATG
>JALYGI010000199.1 GCA_030777185.1 Pseudomonadota bacterium | reverse complement strand
CAGCAGCGTTCGCAAGAATTGTCGGCAGCGATCTGTTCAGCATCTACTATTGGCTACCGATCGCTCTCAACATGCTGGCAGTGCCAGCCTTCTGCTTTCTCGCAGCTCAGGTCACCAAAGATCGAGTAGCTTTTTTTTGCGCATCAATCCTCTATGTGCAGCTGCCCGATAGCTTCGTTTGGCAGATCACCGGTGGCGGGCTGCCTCGTTCCCTTGCCGCCCTCTTCGCTTTGCTCGCTGTGGGCGTCGCGGTTCGGACTGCCTACACGCCGTTGAGGCAGATGCTGCTCAGTGGTGTGGCTGTCGGAGTTTCGATCCTCTCGCACCTTGAATGGGGAGTATTTGCGGCGGCCGGAGTGACGCTCGCTTTCCTCGCTGGGGCGGAGAATTGGAAGAACCGCATCGTCCTGATTGCGGGCACCGGCCTGATTGCGCTTTTGGTAATCTCGCCCTGGACAGCCTTTATTCTGGCCCGCCACGGGCTGGATCCTTTCCTATCAAGCTCCAGCGCAAGCAATTGGAACTTGGGGAACTTTGTCGGAAGCACTTTTACCGGCCGTATATTCGGCCTGCTTGTCTGGCCCGCGATGTTGGGGGCTTTCGTCACAATGAGCCGCCGAAACTGGTTCCTGATCTCTTGGACGATCACAACGATTTTGCTCACTCCTCGTATGGGAGCGAACGTGGGGCTGGCGATCCCGGCTTCGCTCCTCGCGGGGCACGGCTTCAAGGCTGCAGCCGAATTCGCCACAAACATCATCGCATCCGCCCGAGGCTTCGTCGGGTCTCGCTTCCAGTTCGCGATACGATCCTGGTTTGGAGTGGGCCTCCCGGCAATCGGCCTTTTGGCCTTTTCCTCGCTGGCTCTGGCATCGCCATTTGGCTCGATTTACCACGATCCGCAGATTGTGGAGCAACTGGATCGGCCGAGCAGGGATGCGATGCGCTGGATTCGCGAGCGGACCGATCCTCGCAGCGACTTCGTCGTAATCTCCAACACCGAGCACTGGTTCGTGGATCGCGTTGCGGAGTGGTTCCCGTTCCTGACGGATAGAAATAGCCTGACAACGGCGCAGGGCTTGGAGTGGGCAGGTCCCGGCGTATTCGTTGCCAAAACCAACGAACTCAACTCTCTCAAATCGGTGCAGAAAGTGGCGCCCAACCTGATCGCCTCTTTGGTGCGTGAGCAATATTGCGGGGCTGACTACGTAGCCTTGTTTTCTCGCCCCGACGCCGCTGAGCGGCAGGCGTTCCTCGATTCAGGCTTTTATCGGCTGGTGTTCGCGAACGAAAAAGCTTCTGTTTTCAGATTCCAGGGAGCCGAGGTCTGCAAAAGGTCGCCGAGACCGTCCGGCATTGGCTAGGGCACCGATCATGCCACAAGCTGCGAACGCGCTTTCCGGGGATGAGGGACGAGGCCCAAGCTCGCTCGTGCCGTTCGTGCGCGACTTTGCGGCTCATGCCGGCGGCAAGCTCGGCTACACCGCCGTGCTGCTTGCCGGCGGCGCCATTCTGGAGGGCGCGGGCCTTCTGCTCCTTCTTCCGATCCTCAGTGTGGCGATCGGCTCCACGCCCGGCGACGAGTGGCTTGGAAGCTTCACGACGGCGCTTGTCTCCATTGCCCCAGCCGTGTCCCCATTCGGGCAGCTCGTCTTCCTGCTGATCCTTTTCGCGGTCGTGATGGCGATCCGTGCGGCCGTGATCCTGGCGCGGGACGTGACTCTCGCCAGGCTGCAAGTGGATTTCGTCGAATGGAACCGCCTCGAGACGATCAGGCTGCTTACCAACACCCGTTGGGACGTGGTCTCGCGTCTGCGGCACGGCCGGATCACGCATGTGCTCGGCGGCGATGTCCAGGCCTGCGGCGATGCCGTTTCGACGCTTCTGCATTCAACGGTGGCGGCAGCGATGCTGGCGGTCCAGTCTTTGCTGGTTCTGCTGCTCTCTCCTCTGCTCGCCCTGCTGGTGTTCGCGCTGTTGGTCGGAGGCGCGTTGGCGCTCCGGCCGGTGGTGCGGCGTGCCCGGGATCTCGGCGCTGCGCTCACCGATGCCAATCTCCATCTCGTCACCGCCACGACGCAGTTTCTGGGCGGCCTGAAGCTGGCCCTCAGCCAGAATCTGGAGGCAGGCTTTCTGCGCGGGTTCGAGGCTACCCTCAAGGAAGCCGCCTCGCGTCGCATCAAATTCGCCCGGCAGCGAACCTCCGTTCAGCTCTGGCTGACCGCAGCGGCTGCCTTTGTTGCGGGAGCGGCGATCCTGGTCGGGGTTGGCGTGATGCACGCCGCTCCATCCACCCTGATCGCCTTTCTCTTCGTTCTGGCGCGGATGAACGGGCCAGGAATCCAGCTCCAGGCGGGGCTGCAGAACATCTTTCACAGCCTCCCTGCCTACGGCAAAATCAAACAGCTGCAGAGCGAGCTGGCCGCCGCACAAACGGGTGCTACCCCGGCTGCAGCCCCTCTCAGCACTCTTGCCGGCGGAGACATCGAATTCAGAGATGTGAGCTTCTGGCATGAGGATCGAGAGCCGTCGGGGGATCGCGCCGGCGGCATATTCGACGTGACCCTCGCCATCAGGCAAGCCTCTTTCCTGGGGCTCGTCGGACCATCGGGGGCGGGGAAGAGTACCTTCGCCGACCTGCTCGTCGGACTTTATCCGCCCCGCAAGGGAGAGATCATCGTCGGTGGAGCGCTGCTGTCAGACGCGGCCCTACGGAGCTGGCGGGAGCAGGTGAGCTACGTCTCCCAGGATCCTTTCCTTTTCCACGATTCCATTCGCCAGAACCTCCTCTGGGCACGCCCCGATGCGCAGGAGGCCGATCTTTGGGAGGCGCTCTGCCGCTGCGGGGCCGATGGGCTGGTGCGGAGCATGGAGCATGGCCTGGACACAGTGGTGGGAGAGCGAGGAACCCTTCTCTCCGGCGGCGAGCGCCAGCGGATTGCTCTTGCCCGCGCCTTGCTCCGCCGGCCGCGCCTTCTCGTGCTCGACGAGGCGACGAATGCGATCGACATCGAAGGGGAGCGGAAGATCCTGGAGGACCTGCGGGAGGGTCGCTCAGCGCCGACGATCCTGATGATCGCACACCGCCAATCGAGCCTCGATCTATGCGATTACCTGATCGAGCTGCGCAATGGGCGGGTCGTCTCCGGGACCGGCTTGACCCGACCATGACGCAATCTGGCTAGTGAGCTCGCGTGCGAGCCCCTGCTCCTCCTCCGGGGCTTTCTCCGCCAGGAACAAACGTTATGCGGAGGCAAGATGCCCCGAAGGCCGCTGCACTGGCGACGCCCACGTC
>JALYGI010000198.1 GCA_030777185.1 Pseudomonadota bacterium | reverse complement strand
CGGCCATCGCCTTCGCCACGCCCGCCGCAATCGTGCCTACGCCGATCTCCGCGACGAGCTTCACCGAGACGCGCGCACGCTCGTTCACGTTCTTGAGATCGTGGATGAGCTGGGCGAGGTCCTCGATGGAATAAATATCGTGATGCGGCGGCGGCGAGATGAGGCCGACACCCGGCGTCGAATGGCGAACGGCGGCAATGCTTCGATCCACCTTGTGACCCGGGAGCTGACCGCCCTCACCCGGTTTGGCTCCTTGCGCGATCTTTATCTGGAGGTCGTCCGCATTGACGAGATATTCGGTCGTGACTCCGAAGCGGCCCGACGCGACCTGCTTGATGGCTGATCGAAGCGAGTCTCCGTTCGGCAGCGGGCGGAACCGGTCCGCCTCCTCCCCGCCCTCGCCGGTGTTCGAGCGCCCGCCAATGCGGTTCATCGCTATGGCGAGCGTGGTGTGCGCCTCGCGGCTGATCGACCCGAAGCTCATTGCACCGGTCGAAAAACGCTTCACGATCTCGCTGGCCGGCTCGACTTCCTCCAGCGGCACCGGCGGGGCGGCAGGCCTCAGCCGCATGAGGCCGCGGACCGTCAGCAGCCGCCGGCTCTGCTCGTTGATCGCTTCCGCAAAACGCCGATATTTGTCTTGGGAATTGCCGCGCACCGCATGCTGGAGGTCGGCAACGGTTTCGGGGGTCCATGCATGCTCCTCGCCGCCGATGCGATAGGCATAGGCGCCGCCCAGCGGCAGCAGGTCCACGTTTCTCCCGAAGGCCGCGCGGTGGCGAAGCGCAGTTTCCTGCGCGATCTCGTCAACGCCGACGCCCTCAATCGGCGTGGAAGTGCCCGTGAAACAGCGCTCAACAACCGCGCTCGACAGCCCGATCGCATCGAAGATCTGAGCGCCGCAATAGCTCTGGTAGGTGGAGATGCCCATTTTGGACATCACCTTCAGAATGCCTTTGCCGACCGCCTTGATGTAGTTGGCACGGCCCTTCTGACCAGCACCCAGCGCGTCCAAAGTCTCGAACGCGAGATACGGATTGATCGCCTCGGCACCGTAGCCTGCAAGCACGCAGAAATGGTGCACCTCGCGTGCTTCGCCGGTCTCGATCACCAGGCCCGTCTGCATACGCAGGCCCTGTCGGATTAGGTGATGGTGGACGGCTCCCGTTGCCAACGCAGCTGGGATCGGCAACCGATCTGCGGAGACGTTCCGGTCCGAAAGGACGAGGACGTTGATGTCGGCAAGCACCGCCTCCGTCGCTTCCCAGCAGAGGCGCTGCAGCGCCGCCTCGAGCGCCTTGCCGCCGCCGCCCCTGGGCCAAGTGGCATCGAGCGTGGCCGTCCGGAAGGCGCCGTCCAGCACATCGCTGATCGAGCGGACCTTCTCCAGATCCTCATTGGTGAGGATCGGCTGCGCGACTTCCAGGCGCTTGTGGGTGCCCGCGTGGCGGCCGAGCAGGTTCGGTCGGGGTCCGATCATCGAGACGAGCGACATCACCATCGCCTCCCGGATCGGGTCGATCGGAGGATTGGTGACCTGCGCGAAATTCTGCTTGAAGTAATCGTAGAGCAGCTTCGGCCGCGCGGAGAGCGCCGCGATCGGCGTATCCGTGCCCATCGATCCGATCGGGTCGTCGCCGTGCGCCGCCATCGGGGCCAGGAACAGCTTCAGATCCTCCTCGCTATACCCGAATGCCTGCTGCCGCGTGCGCAGTTCGGCTTCGCTACGGGGCTGCATGGGACTGGCGAGGCTGGCCGGAAGCTCCTCCAGCTTGAACTGCGTCTCGCGCAGCCACTCGCCATAGGGTTCGGCGCCGGCGAGACTGGCCTTCACCTCACCATCCTCGACGATCCGCCCCTCCTCCAGGTCGATGAGAAGCATCTTGCCGGGCTGGAGCCGCCACTTGCGGACGATCCGCTCCTCCGGAATGGGCAGCACGCCGCTTTCCGATGCCATCACGATGCGATCGTCGTCGGTGAGCGTGAAGCGCGCGGGGCGCAGGCCGTTGCGGTCCAGCGTGGCACCGATCTGGCGCCCGTCGGTGAAGGCGATCGCAGCCGGCCCGTCCCACGGCTCCATCAGGGCGGCATGATATTCGTAGAAAGCCCGGCGATCCGGATCCATCTGCGCGTTTCCAGCCCAGGCCTCCGGCACAAGCATCATCACCGCATGGGCAAGCGGATAGCCGCCCGCGAGCAGCAGCTCGAGCGCATTGTCCAGGCTTGCCGTGTCCGACTGGCCGTGAGGGATGAGCGGCCACATTTTGTCGAGATCCGCGCCGAGCAGCGGGGATTCCAAGGTCCGCCGGCGCGCGTTCATCCAGTTCACGTTGCCGCGAACAGTGTTGATCTCGCCGTTATGCGCGATGAAGCGGAACGGGTGGGCGAGCTTCCATGAGGGGAAGGTGTTGGTCGAGAAACGCTGATGGACGAGCGCGAGGGCAGAGACTGTCAGCGGGTCGGCCAGATCCTTGTAGAAGCCGCCAACCTGTGTGGCGAGCAGCAAGCCCTTGTAGACGATGGTGCGGGTGGAGAAGCTTGCAATATAGAAATCGGCCAGGCCCGGCAGATCGCGCTTTTCAGCCAAGTTCTGCAGCGGGTTCAGCGTCTGCTTGCGGATCGCGAGCAGCTTGCGCTCGAAAGCATCCTGATCCTTCACCCTGGGCCCTTGCGCCACGAGCGCCTGCCGGATCACCGGCATGGCCGCCGATATGACCGGGCTCATCCCCTCCGGGTCGATGGGAACGTCACGCCAGCCGAGGAAGATCTGGCCTTCGCTTTGGACAAAGCGCTCGAGCTGGGCGGCTGCCGCCCGGCAGCTTTGCTCTTCGCGCGGGAGGAAGCACATAGCGACCGCATATCGGCCGGGCTCCGGCAGGCTGACGGCGTTCTCCTCCGCCCAATTGCGGAGCAGCGCATCCGGGATCTGGATGAGGCAGCCGGCGCCGTCGCCGATGAGCGGATCCGCGCCAACTGCGCCCCGGTGATCGAGATTTGCGAGGATCTGCAGCCCGTCCTGCACGATCTGGTGCGACCGGCGCCCGCGCACGTCTGCGATGAAGCCGACGCCGCAAGCGTCATGCTCGTTTCGAGGATCGTAGAGGCCCTGCTTGTCCGGACTGCGTCTCATCATATTCCCGTCCGAAGCTCATGGGCGCGGATCGCCGGCTCGCTGGCGAGGGTCAGCGCGATCTCGTCGAGCCCGCCCAGCAGGCATTCGCGCCTGAAGGGGTCAAGCTCGAAGTCGAAGCGGTCGCCAAGCGGAGTCGTCACAATCATCTTCCGGAGGTCGATTGCAATGGCATGCTCCCGCGCCACGTCCAGCAGGCGATCGACCGATCTCTGATCGAGCGACACCGTCACGATCATGTTCTTGAACGCATTGCCGGAGAAGATGTCGGAGAAGCTGGGCGCGATCACTGCGCGGACCCCAAGATCGGCAAGCGCCCAGGCGGCATGCTCCCGGCTTGATCCGCAGCCGAAATTCGCGCCCGCGATCAGGATCGGAGCGCCGGCAAAGGCCGGATCGTCGAAGACGTTGCCAGGCTCACTGCGGATCGTCTCGAAGGCGTGCCGACCGAGCCCGGCGCGGCGGATGGTCTTAAGATGCGCTGCGGCGATGATGAGGTCGGTGTCGATATTGCTGCGACCGAGCGGATAAGCACGGCCTTCAACTCGTTCGATCCCGGTCATGGCCGCACCAGGTCGCGAACGTCGGCGAGCCGACCCGTGACCGCCGCCGCCGCCGCCATCGCGGGCGAGACCAAGTGGGTTCGCGCACCAGGGCCCTGCCGGCCCGAGAAATTGCGATTTGAGGTTGAGGCGCAACGCTCCTGCGGGGGCACTTTGTCGGGATTCATCGCCAGACACATCGAGCAGCCGGGTTCGCGCCACTCGAGCCCCGCATCGGTGAAGATGCGATCCAGTCCCTCGGCCTCTGCCATACGCTTGACCAGCCCGGATCCGGGCACGACCAAAGCCTGCTTGATTCCGGCATCGAGCTTGCGCCCGCGCACGACCTCGGCGGCCTGGCGAAGGTCCTCGATCCGGCTGTTCGTACAGCTGCCGATGAAGATATGCTCCACCCGCACGTCCTGGAGCGCCTCTCCCGGCTTCAGCCCCATATAATCGAGCGCTTGGCGCGCTGCCGCCTGACGGGCAGGATCGGCAAAGCTTTCGGGGTCCGGCACGGCGCCGGTAATCGGCACGACATCTTCGGGGCTCGTCCCCCATGTCACGGTGGGGGCGATCTCGTGCGCATCGATCCGCATGCTGCGGTCGAACAGCGCGCCGTCATCGGTCTGAAGCGATCGCCACTTCTCGACTGCGCGCGCCCATGCCTCGCCATTGGGCGACATGGGCTTTCCGGCGAGGTAGGCAAATGTCTTCTCGTCAGGCGCGAACAGCCCCGAGCGTGCCCCTGCCTCAATCGACATGTTGGCGACGGTGAGCCGCCCCTCGACGCTGAGATCGGCGAAGGTGTCGCCCCGAAATTCGATGACGTGACCGTTGCCACCCGCGGCGCCGAGCCGACCGACGATGACCAGGATGAGGTCCTTGGCCGATACCCCGAAGCCGAGCTTTCCCTCCACCCGTACTTCCAGCGTTTTCGAGGGCTTCAGCTGCAGCGTCTGGGTCGCCAGGACATGTTCGACTTCGCTCGTGCCGATGCCGAAAGCCAGCGCGCCGAGCGCTCCATGCGCGGCCGTGTGGCTGTCGCCGCAGACGATTGTCGTGCCTGGCAGGGTAAAGCCCTGTTCCGGGCCGACGACATGGACGATCCCCTGCTCCGCAGCTGTCGCCTCGATGTAAGGAATGCCGAATTCGGCGACATTCGCTTCCAGGGCTGCAAGCTGCTCCGCGCTCGCCTGGTCCGCGATCGGCAGGCGCGCGCCCCGTTCGTCTACCCGAGCGGTGGTCGGCAGATTGTGATCAGCAACAGCAAGCGTCAAATCCGGCCTTCGTACCCCGCGCCCAGCCAGGCGAAGCCCTTCGAACGCCTGCGGCGATGTCACTTCGTGCACAAGGTGACGATCGATATAGATGAGGCAGGTGCCGTCCTCGCGCCGTTCCACCACGTGCGCGTCCCAGATCTTTTCGTAAAGGGTACGCTGGCGCTCGTTCACGCGCAGCACCCCCGGTTCATGGCGATGAGCTCCATCATCGCCATGCGCCTGCCAAGACGCATCTCCAGCATTTCACGCACCCGATCGCCGAAGGCCGCACATCCGTGCTCCCCGTCCAGATCGACGGTCCGCCAGCCGTCGACAAGGGCCTGCTCCAGGGCCTTGCCGAGCAGCGCCGCCTCATCCGGCAAGCCCAGCGCCTGATCGATCAGCATCACGGCGCTCGCGATCGCCCCAGCCGGATTGGCAACGTCGCGGCCGGCGATGTCAGGCGCGGAGCCATGGATCGGCTCGAACATCATCGGAGCGCTGTCACCCAGGCTTGCCGAAGCAACAAGGCCGATCGAGCCGCCGATCGCGGACAGCTGGTCCGACAGGATATCGCCGAACATGTTCTCCGTCAGGATCACGTCGAAGCGGGAGGGCGCGATCGCAAGTGCCATGGCGGCGGCGTCGACATAGAGATGCTCAAGCGCGACATCGGGATATTGG
>JALYGI010000197.1 GCA_030777185.1 Pseudomonadota bacterium | reverse complement strand
CACTCGGGAAGCGGCGATCGAGGCCGTTCGCCGCATCATGCCGAGGATCAACCTTGAGGAAGGGACGATCCCGCCGGAGGTTCTTGAAACCCTGTCGGTCAAAGGCAGCGACTTCGAAGAGGCGCTGAAGCGGGTCCAGCCCTCCGCGATGCGTGAGGTGATGGTCCAGGCCCCGAATGTCGGCTGGGACGACATCGGCGGGGTGGACGAGGCTCGGGAGCGCCTGCGCGAAGGCGTCGAGCTGCCGCTGAAAGACCCGGCTGCCTTTCGGCGGCTCGGCATTCGCCCGGCCAAGGGTTTCCTGCTCTATGGTCCGCCGGGCACCGGCAAGACCCTGCTCGCCAAGGCGACAGCGCGCGAGGCGGAGGCGAATTTCATCGCGACAAAATCCTCGGACCTGCTGTCGAAATGGTATGGCGAATCCGAGCAGCAGATAGCGCGGCTGTTCGCGCGTGCCCGCCAGGTGGCGCCGACGGTGATCTTCATCGACGAGCTCGACAGCCTCGTTCCAGCCCGCGGCGGCGGCATCGGCGAGCCGCAGGTGACGGAGCGCGTGGTCAATACGATCCTTGCGGAAATGGACGGCTTGGAGGAGCTTCAGTCGGTGGTGGTGATCGGCGCCACCAACCGGCCGAACCTGATCGATCCGGCGCTGTTGAGGCCCGGCCGCTTCGACGAGCTCATCTACGTGTCCGTGCCCGATCAGGCTGGCCGCCGGCACATCCTCGGCATCCAGACCGGCAAGATGCCGCTCGCCGCCGATGTTGACCTCGACGACCTGGCCGGCAGGACCGACCGGTTCACGGGCGCTGACCTTGAAGACCTGGTGCGTCGCGCCGGACTCATCGCGCTGCGCGAATCGCTCAGCAGCGAGTTCGTTACGATGGCCCATTTCGAACGGGCGCTCACGGACACGCGGGCTTCGGTCACTCCGGAAATGGAGCGTGACTATGAGCAGATCCAGTCCAAGCTGAAGCAGGAGGCGTTCAGCAGCGGCGGCATCGGCTTCATCGCGCCGGGGATGCTCAAGCCGCGCGGGCCGAAGGGCGGAGACGAAGCTTAGTCCAGACGGCAAGGACCAGCATGACGATGCCGGTGAGGACGAAGGGCAGCGGCATCCAGATGCCGTAAAGCAGGACCCCGAGCCCCGGCCCGGCGATATAGGGAAGGCCGTTCACGGAGGTGACCATTCCTGCCGCCGCATTCTGCTCGCCGGGGTCCACGGCGAGCGACGCGCCGCTGGTGAAGCCGGGGCGGTAGAGGCCAAATCCGAGCGAGGCGAGGGCGAAGCTCATCGCAAGGCCGTAGATTCCCTCGGCCAGGCCGACGAGGACCGAGCCCGCTGCGGCGGTCGCGGAGCCCCAGATGACGAGCGAGCGGGGCGACAGGTGAAGCTGCGGGATCAGCCACCATTGCCCGAGCAAGGTCGCCACGGCCCCGAACATAAGCACGATCGCGATCGGCTGCTGCGCCTGCTCGGCCGGCAGGTTCAACCTGTCGATGACCAGGAAACCGATCACGCCGAGCAACGCGGCATAACCGTGGCCGCCCGCGACCCCGATGATGTTCCAGGGCAGGATCCGCGCATCGGTCCAGAGCAGCTCGGCCGATGTTCGGCTGTCTTCTTCGCCGGGCGCACCGCCGGCAGCCAAACCGCCCATCGAGGGATATTCGACGATGCGGCCGCGCGCCGCTTGCTTCGGCGTGTCGTCCGGGAGGCGAAAGGCCAGGGCTGCGAGCACGATCGCGCCGATCACGGCGAAGACGATCAGTGGTCCCGAAAGCCCCAGCGGCTGGAAGATGAAGAGCGGCGCGATGGCGGGGCCGATGATGGTTCCCAGGCCGAAGGAGGAGGCGATGGCGGAGAGCGCCTTGGTCCGCTGCTCACCTTCGGTTCGCGCCGCGATATAGGCCTGGACCGCAGGCGGCGAGGCCGATCCCCAGGCGCCGTAGACGGCCCTTCCAAGGCTGAAGATGATGAACACGATGAGCGGCGGAAGGAGGCCTGCGAGCCCGGCTGCGACCACCAGCCCGCAGATAAGCATCGATGAAATGAAGCCGTAGAGACCGAGGCGCATCAAAGCCCGTCTCCCGCGCATGTCGGCCCGCTTTGCCCAATAAGGGGCGGCGAGCACCCAAAGAACGGCGGACAGGCTGAACGCGACGGCGACGAGCACGTCCGGCACGCCAAGCTCGCGCCCGATCGACGGGAGGAGCGATTGCATGGCGGTGTTGCCCGCCGCCGCCACCAGCATCACGGCGAACAGCAGGGCGAACCTTTCCCGCGAAAGGCTGTAGCCGCTCACTTCTGCCAATCGTAGGCGCGCGCGACATCCGCCACCACGAGCCGGTACCAATGGTACCAATGTTTGCGGCCCGAGGCGCGAACCTGGCTGTGGCGGGCGTGGTCGCGCCAGGCAGCGGCCGAACTATGATCCTGCCAATAGCTGATCGTGATCCCGCTGCCGTCGGCGGAGCTCAGGCTGTCATGGCCGAGATAGCCTGGCGCCCGCGCAACTTCCTGCTCCATTTCGGCGGCCGCCTCGGCATATCCCGCGGGATCCGAGTCGGTCCTGCGCGACACGAAAATCACGGCCACATTGCCTTTCCTGATCTGGATCATGTCTGGAGGTCCCGGAAAATGAGCAATCCGTCTCAAAAGGGCGATTTTGTCGCGGTCGCTTGGCCCGGCCTTGCCATTGCCGCGTTGATTTGCCAACGCACCTCGCTTGGCCAGGACCTTACGGGATTCCCTAATGACGCTATCCGCCGACAGAGCCGAACGGAACCGAGCCTTTGAGCGTCATGGGAGCGGCGGCCCGTTCTGGATGTTCTTCCGCGGCTTCATCAAGCATCCCGTGATGGTGGGGTCGGTGATCCCCTCTTCAAAGATGCTGATCGACAAGATGCTGGATCCGGTGGACTGGGCGAACACAAAGCTGTTCGTGGAATATGGGCCGGGCGTCGGCACTTTCACCCAGCATATCCTCGAGCGGCTCGCCCCCGATGCGACCTTGCTGACGATCGACACCAATTCGGATTTCACCGATTACCTCAACGGCAAGTTCACCGACTCGCGGCTGAAGGCGGTGACGGGGTCGGCAGCGGACGTGCGCAAGATCATGGCCGGGCTTGGCTTCGATTACGCCGATTACATCCTTTCCGGCTTGCCCTTCTCCACCCTCCCGCCCGGGATCGGCCCGAAGATCGCGGAAGAGACCGCGGCGGCGCTTCGGCCGGGCGGCGCCTTCCTCGTCTATCAATTCTCGCCCAAGGTCCGACAGTTCATTGCGCCCTATTTCGACCGGATCGACAAGGGCTTTGAGTGGCGCAACATTCCGCCGGCGACCCTTTTCTGGGCTTGGAAGAGCTGAAGTGCTTTCTAGTCAGGTGGGACCACCTGACGGCTCGGAAAGCACGGCAATCGTGTCTAAGTCTCTGAGCCGTCCGAGCCGAAATTGAGGCGGCGCGAGATGCGGTAATCCGCGACCGCTACGATGAAGTAGGAAAAGGCCCACTTGATCCGTTTGAAAAAGGTGCGATGCGCGCGATGGCTTTCACGCGTGATCTGGACGGCGTCGGCAATTTCGCCGTCGACGAAGCGGCTCATCGCCGCCGCAAACCCGGCATCGTCCACGCGCAGCATCATTTCCAGGTTCAGGAACAAGCTGCGCATGTCGAAATTCGCCGAGCCTATGTGGACGACGTCGTCCACCACGAACAGCTTGGTGTGGAGCTTGGTGGGCTGATATTCGTAGATCCTGACGCCGCGCTTCAGCAGCCAGGCATAGGTGTTCCGGGCCGCTTCGATGGTGGTGTTGTTGTCGGATTTGGCGGCGGTGATCACCCTGGCATCGCCGCGCCGGGCCACGCCCGCGATACGGCGAAGCATGCCGGGGCTCGGTGCGAAATAAGCGGCGATCAGATCGAGCCGCGTTGCCGATTTCATGTCCCGCCGCACCGCGCGCGCCCAGGGGCTCAAGCGGCGGGTGGGACCGCCGAACAGCCAGCATAGCTTCCCTTTGGTGACGCTGTGCTGCTGCAACATGCGCCTCAGGTCTCGAATCCGACCGCGCGGCTTTTTAACCCAGGCGAACAGATCGTCGAAATAGCGAGTGAGGCAGGCAGCCCCTGGGCCTTCGACGACGAGACCAAGATCCCGCCATGCGCCGGATTCGGTCGTCCCGAAATAATCGTCCGAAATGTTGAATCCCCCGGTGATCACACGAGTTTCGTCCGCCAGCGCGAGCTTCTGATGGTTCCGGAGCAGGTAGCGGCGGCCGAACCTGGCGCTGAAGCGGCAGAAGTGAACCTCGCTCTCCACCAGCGGCTGGAAAAAGGCGTCCTTAGCCGTGTCGCTGCCGAAGCCGTCGACGAGGAGCCAGACCTTCACGCCGCGAGCAGCGGCCTTGATCAGCGCATCGCGCACCCTCCGTCCCGAGCCATCATCCAGGAACATGTAGTAGAGCACGCGAAGCGTTCGCTGCGCACTGTCGATGAGACCGAGCAACGCCTCCAGGCGCTCGGGCCCGCCGGTAAGGAGGATGAGCCTGTTCCCCTCCACCGTCGCCACCAGCGGAGGCGCTGAATGAGGCGGGTTCGCATCGGCCATGGCCGGGCAGATGAGGGGCAGAGCGGGCGAGCGCAACCCTGCATTTTCTTGACACGGCGCGCGCCCGAGCCTACCTGCCGCGTTTCCCCATCAGCTACATTCCAAGCGAGGCTGCTTCATGGCGCGCGTTACCGTCGAAGATTGCGTCGACAAGATCCCGAACCGGTTCGACCTGGTGCTGCTCGCAGCCCAGCGGGCGCGCCAAATTTCCGGCGGTGCCGATCTGACGATCGATCGCGATCGCGACAAGAACCCGGTCGTCGCGCTTCGCGAAATTGCGGAGCAGACGGTGAAGCCGCGGCAGCTCGAGGAGGCGCTCGTCTCCAACCTGCAGCGTGTGCAGATCGATGAGGACGATGCGCCCGATGAGGTCGGCTCCCTCAGCGCTTCGGCCGAGGCGCTTCGCCTCACCGCCGCCGCGCCGCCGCGCAATACCAATCTCGGTGCCGATTACGACTGAGCCGGCGAGGCGCATGAGCGAGTGCGCCCTCACCATTTTCGACACGGCGATAGGCCGCTGTGCCCTGATGTGGCGCGGCGGCCTCATTGTTGGGGCTGCACTTCCGGAAGCTTCGGAGGCGGGATTGCGGGCTTCCCTCAAGCGTCGCTTTCCGGGCTCCGGCGAAGCCGATCCCCCTCCATTCGTCCAAGCTGCCGTCGAGGCGGTGGTTCGGCTTCTGTCAGGAAAGGCGGAGGATTTCAGCGGGCTCGCGCTGGACATGGAGGATCTTCCGGCGTTTGACCGGTCCGTTCTCGAGGAGACGCGGCGGATTCCATGCGGCGAGACGCGGACCTACGGCGAAATCGCCTTTGCACTCGCAAGCCCAGGTGCGGCGCGTGCAGTGGGCCGGGCACTCGGACGAAACCCGCTTCCGATCATCATCCCCTGCCACCGCGTGCTCGCCGCATCGGGCAGGAGCGGCGGCTTCTCGGCGCCGGGCGGCGCCTCGACCAAGCTCAGGATCCTCGAGATCGAGGGCGCCCGCCGCGGGCCGGAACCGGAGCTGTTCGAGCGGCTGCCCTGGGCGGTGAAACCCGGAAGCTAGGGTTCGGACCTGAGCTCGTTGATCGCGATGCTTTCCGAGCCGTCAGGTGGTTCGACCTGAGTGGAAAGCATTCTAAGCCTCTCCCACTTCCGACCGATCGACCCAGTCGAGCTCGTTCAAGGCGAGCGGACGCCCCTCGGCCGATCTCACCATTATCGGCGCCACGGGCTGGCGGCTCTGCCGGTCCACCAGAACGGGATTGCTCGGAACGCCCGAGACCCAGCGCTCGCCCCATTGGCGCAGCGCGATCAGCACCGGGAGCAGCTCGCGTCCCTTCTCCGTGAGGCGGTAGGCGACCTTGCGCCGATCGGCCGGATCGGGCTCGCGCTTCAGAATGCCGTGCTCCACCAGCCGCCCTAGGCGGTTGGAGAGGATGTTGCGCGCGATGCCCAGCGTCGACTGGAATTCTTCGAAATGGTGGAGGCCGTTGAACACCCCGCGAAGGATCAGGAACGACCAGCGCTCTCCAACCGCCTCCAACGCAGCCGGGAGCGAGCATTCGGTGAGAAGGGCTTTCTGGTAATCAGGCTTCATATCGGTCACGCCAGCCTACGCCCTTCAAGGATGGTGTGTCCAAGAAATATAGGTTGCACGGCGACACTGTTCCCGCAGCCGGTCGCTCTGTGCGCCGCGGCCACGATGTCGCTGAAGGATAGAGCCTGGAAGGGCCATGAATACCGGCTGTGCTGGCACCGGGAGCAACAGCCGTCCCGCGATCGTGTGCGCGAGGCTCGCCCGGCCGCTCGGAGCCTGCGCGGCTTCCCCGCAGAAGGCCGGGCAATAAGCAGCGACGCGCTCGAAAAGTGCAGTGCAGGCGCCAAATAATCCCTTTTTGCGTTGCAACGCAGCAGTGCCGCACCCAATGTTGGGGTGGTGCTGCGCCAGTATGAACTCGTCGAGAAGGTAAGGGGATATGATCCCGACGCCGATGAGGCGATGATCAACCGCGCCTATGTCTTTTCAATGAAGGCGCATGGCTCGCAGAAACGGGCTTCGGGCGATCCTTATTACAGCCATCCGATCGAGGTGGCCGGCATCCTCACCGACCTCCATCTCGACGACGAGACCATCGTCACTGCGATCCTCCACGATACGATCGAGGATACTGTCGCAACCCCTGAGGAGATCGAGCGGATCTTCGGCAAGAGCGTTGCGCGGCTGGTCGACGGCGTCACCAAGCTATCCAAGATCGAAGCGCAGAGCGAGAATCAGCGGGCCGCGGAGAATCTGCGCAAATTCCTGCTCGCCATGTCGGGCGATATCCGGGTGCTGCTGGTGAAGCTCGCGGACCGGCTGCACAATATGCGGACGCTACACTTCATCGAGAATGAGGAGAAGCGGCGCCGCATCGCCCGCGAGACGATGGACATCTATGCGCCGCTCGCCGAGCGGATCGGCATGTACGAGTTCATGCAGGAGATGCAGACGCTCGCCTTCCGGGAGCTGGAGCCGGACGCTTATGCGTCGATCTCGAAGCGCCTCGAGCAGCTCCACAAGGGAGAGGGCGACCTCATCGAGCGGATTGGACGCGGCATTCGCGCCCATCTCGAGGCGCACGGACTCGACGCGCAGGTGCAGGGCCGGGAAAAGCATCCTTACTCGATCTGGCGCAAGATGGCCGAGCGCCATGTCAGCTTCGAGCAGCTGTCGGACGTGATGGCGTTCCGCGTCATCGTCGACAGCGTCGATGAAGCCTATCGCACGCTCGGGCTGATCCACCGGCGCTGGCCGATGGTTCCCGGGCGCTTCAAGGATTATATCTCCACACCGAAGCGGAACGGCTACCACTCGATTCACACCACGGTGATTCACGATGAGCAGATGCGGATCGAAATCCAGATCCGCACGCGCGAGATGCATGCACAGGCCGAGCACGGCCTAGCCGCCCATTGGGCCTATAAGGAAGGGAGCGGGGAAGCGACGACCCAGCATCCCTGGATCAGCGACCTCATCGAAATCCTCGATCATGCGGCGAGCGCCGAGGAGCTGCTCGAACATACCCGCATGGCGATGTACCAGGACCGGATCTTCGCCTTCACGCCGAAAGGCGAGCTCATCCAGCTCCCCAAGGGCGCAACGCCGGTGGATTTCGCTTATGCGGTGCACACCGATCTGGGTGACCAGACGGTCGGCGCAAAGGTGAACGGCCGGGTGATGCCGCTCCGCACGCCGCTCGAAAATGGCGACCAGGTCGAGATCCTCGTCTCCAAGGCCCAGCATCCCCAGCCGACCTGGCTGAGCTTCGTCGTCACCGGCAAGGCGCGGGCGAAGATCCGCCGCTTCGTGAAGTCCAAGGAGCGCGAGGAAACCATCCAGCTCGGACGCAAGATCTATGACGAAATCGTCCAGCGCCTCCCCCCGCTGGGCTGGGAGGCGATGGCCGAAGCGCTTCGCCGCCTCAACCTTCATGACGACGACAGCCTGATGGAGGCGATCGCGCTGAAGCGAGTCGACGACGTCCAGGTGATGGAGGCGCTGATCCCCGGCTCTGCGATCAAGAAAGGCGTCAAGCCTCCCCCGCAGCGCCAGGCGATCTCGATCAAGGGGCTCACGCCTGGCGTCGCCTTTGATCTTGCCGAATGCTGCCATCCTATTCCCGGCGACCGGATCGTCGGCCTGCGCCGCGAAGGCACTGGGATTCAGGTCCATACGATCGGGTGCGATCGCCTCGCTGATGGGATCGATGCCGACTGGGTGGATCTGGCCTGGGGCGACGAATCCGACGGCGGGACCGCGCGCCTCTGCATCGTCATCAAGAACGAGCCGGGCTCGCTTGCCGCGATCACCGGCGTCCTCGGCAATCACGGCGCCAACATCGTCAGCCTCGATCAGGTAAATCGCGACGGCGCCTTCCACACCTTCCACCTCGACGTCGAAGTGCACGACGTGCAGCATCTGATGCGGATCCTCGCCGCGCTGCGCGCGAGCGACACGGTGTCGACGGCAGAGCGCCTCTAAAAGGAATGCCATGATGTCTCAGATGTTTGATCGTCGCCTGTTCCTCCGAGCGGCAGGAGCCGCTGCCGGCGCCGCTTTTGTCGGCCGTGCCGCCTGGGCGGCGCCTGCGCCCAGCTTCGTGATGTGGCACAATCCCGGCTGCGGCTGCTGCCTCGAATGGGGCAAACGAATGGAGACGGCGTTCAAGCGCAAGCTTCCCGTGATCGAAGCGGCGGACCTTGCCGCAATCAAGAAAGCGCGGGGCGTTCCCGCGGATCTGCAATCCTGCCACACGGCGCTGATCCACAATTATGTCGTGGAAGGTCATGTTCCACCGCGCGACATCCAGCGCCTGATCGCGAGCAAGAGCCGGATCATCCGGGGGCTTGCCGTCGCCGGTATGCCCGTGGGTTCCCCGGGCATGGACGTGGGGCACAGCCAGCGCCAGCCCTACAAGGTCTTCGCCTTCGCTCCGAACGGCCGCCGCTCCGTTTTCGCCAGCTACGGCTGAGGCCCGGTGACAGATACGCCGGCGTCGATGAGCTATGGTGATTATCTGGGGCTCGATCAGCTGCTCGGCGCCCAGCACCCGATCTCGTCGCTGCACGACGAGATGCTCTTCATCGTGATCCACCAGACGAAGGAGCTTTGGCTGAAGCAGATCCTTGCGGAGCTGAGGCTCGCGCGTGATCTCGTCCGCCAGGACGCCGTCGTTCAGGTGCACAAGAGCCTCTCGCGCGTGTCGCGGATCCAGGCGGTGATGACGTTGAGCTGGGACGTGCTCGCGACGATGACGCCATCCGATTACAGCAGCTTCCGGGATGTGCTCGGCTCCAGCTCCGGGTTCCAATCTGCTCAGTTCCGCCAGATGGAATATATGCTCGGCCTCAAAGACGGCGCGCAGCTCGGCCATCGTGATGAAGACTCCAGCGATCAATCGGGGCTTGGTGCCGCGCTCGGGGAGCCGAGCCTTTGGGACGAGGCCAATCGCGCCTTGGCTCGAGCCGGCTTCGATTTGCCGCCGCAGGCGCTCGAGCGGGATTGGAGCCGCCCTTACGAGCCGCTGCCGGCGGTCGAGGATGCCTGGGCACAAGTCTATCGCGACACCGGCCGCTGGTGGCCGCTCTACCAGCTTGCGGAAAAGCTGGTCGATATCGACGATTCGCTCGCAACCTGGCGGCACAAGCATGTGGTGACGGTGGAGCGGGTGATCGGCTTGAAGCGCGGAACCGGCGGGACGGCGGGCGTTGCCTACCTGCAGTCAACGCTGTCGAAGCGAGCCTTCCCCGAACTCTGGTCGCTTCGCACCAAGCTGTGACCCAGCGCCGCGAAGCTCGGCGATGGTCTGATTGATCAACCGCTCGCGCGCCGCGAGGCTCGGATGCGTGCGGAACAGCTTGGGCGTTGGGATCGGGTCATATTTCGCATAAAGGCGGCGCCAGAAAGGAATGGCCGCCGAGACATCATATCCGGCCGCCCAAACAAGCTTGATTCCGAGCCGGTCCGCTTCCTCCTCGGTCTTGTGCACTCGCGCGGCATTCTTGCCGATGTTCCTCAAAATGCCTTTGGGAACAACATTCTCGAGCTCGCCAGGATGGCCCAATATGTTGTGGGCAAGCTCATGCGCCATCGCCACGGCGAGCTCGTCGTCATTGCGGATGAAGCCAAGCAACTTGGTCGTCATGATTGCCCAGCGGCCATCGGCAAAGGCGTTCGGCTGGCCCGAACGAGCAAGCCTTCCGCGGGCGGGGCAACCCCTCACCGGATTGAGGTCGACGAGAATCACCCGGCCATCCCGGTAGACATGGAGCCTGGCAGGACCGGAGCGGAGCTGTTCCTCGAGCTGAGCCTCGGCAGCTTCCATGAAACGCCGGCGCTTCTTGTCGTCGGGCTCTGCCGCAGTGGCATCGGGTGACGGGAAGGGCCTATTGTCGACCGAAAGGAGCACGTCCCCCGCTAAGAGCCCCGCCTGAGCCGCCGGAGAGCCCTCCACGACCGCCAGCACACCCGGCCCCCTGGCGAGCCCGAAGCGCCGACTGGCTTCGGCTCGACGCGAAATCGGATATTCTCCGAGATGATGAAGCATCATTCCGGTCAGTGGATGGCTTTGGCGGCAGAAGGAGGCGCCCCTCGATGCAAGCCGGTAGGTGACCGTGCCGACCCGATAGTCATCAGCCCGAAGCGAGGAGCCCGGCGCCGGCACGGCCGCAGCCGATCCCGTCTCCGGCCCCGCGAGCATCGCGAGAAAGAGGGCAGCGGGAAGGACTGACGAGGTCGCAGCCACTTTAACTTTTCCACCCTTACTCGTGGATGCCAAAACGACGAAAGCCGGATGAAGACAGGCTTCATCCGGCTTTCATCTCAACCGTTGCCGGTCAGCCGAATTACGGGCTGACGCGATCCTCGTCGTCCTTCACCAGGATGATGATGGCGATGATTACCAGGATAAGAGCAAGACCCGGAATGATGAAGCCGCCGCGGAGCTCGCTGCCCTCGACGGTTTCGTCAGCCGGAGCCACTTCCGTGGCAGCGGTGGCGGCGGCGGCGGTTGCGGCCGATGCCTGAGCCGAGGCGACGGTCGGCGCTGCTACGAGAGCAGCGGCGGTAGCCGCAGCGATAAGTCCCTTGAAAACCACGTCAGCTTCTCCCTTCGTACTCAAACTGAATCTGTCAGTTCCTGCCGTTCACTATCCGAGCCATGTTTCAGTGTCTAGCCTGAAACTAGCCCTCACCAAGTCCGGAGCCGTCCCTAGCCAATAGCCGGTTGAAGAACTCTGAACGGCCGAACGTAGCTGGGCCCAAAAAGTTCATTCGGGCTTCGCCGTGCCTCCGCCAATTGCCAAAGGGCTATGCGGCCACTAGTACGAACGCTCGGACGCTTGGAATTAGCGAGGAATATCAAGGTGTTACGGGGATGCGATCGTCAGGTGAGGGTGCGCTTCCCGCTCACCCTGCGTGCTTTGGCCGCTTCGTTTCTTCTGCTGTTGATGCCCGCCCAAGGAAGTGCCGCGATTGAGATCTCATTTTATTCGCACGAGTCCGGCGCCGATTTTTCCCACTCTTTTGTCGCTCCCACCGGAACCGACGGCCGTTCCGGCGAGAGAATCGATGCCAACTATGGCTTGGCTGCAACAGTTATTGGTCCCGACATTCTGTTCGGCGCGGTGAAGGGGAGATCTTTTCGGGATTGGCGGAAGGACGCACAATATTTCGCCTTCAATCAGAGCCACTTCAGCTTCGAACTCAGCGAGGGCGGCAAATTTGCAGCGGCTCTCGGCGCGACGGGCTTCGATCCACCGATTGTCCGCTCGCTAGCGCCCCTTACCAAACGACGTAGGTAGGTTTTGTGAGGTCTCTTAAAATCCTCGTTCTCGGCAGGGAGGGGCAAGTGGCTCGCAGCCTGGCTGAACGCGCCCGGCACCATGAGGCTTTCGAGATCCAGTTCGTCGGTCGTCCGGAGTTCGATCTCGAAATCGAGGAAAAGGTTGAGCGGGTGACAGCCGCCCATAGGCCCGACGTGATCGTAAACGCGGCCGCTTATACTGCCGTTGATCGTGCGGAGGCAGACATCGAGACGGCCCGTCGGATCAACGCGATCGGACCTGCGCTGATCGCGAGGGAGGCAAAGCGGGCAGGGGCCCGGCTTGTTCACCTCTCCACCGACTATGTTTATGATGGCCAAAGCCCTGCGCCTTATTCGGAGGGCGCAGCGGTCAATCCCATCAACGTCTACGGGAAAACCAAGCTGCTTGGGGAAGAAGGGGTTCGCGCCGAGCTGCCCGACGAGCACATCATCATCCGCACGTCGTGGGTCTACAGCCCCTTCGGCAGCAATTTCGTCAAGACCATGCTCAATCTCGCGCGGACGCGGGAGACGGTGAATGTGGTCAGCGATCAGGTCGGCAGTCCGACCTCGGCATTGGATCTGGCGGAAGGGCTGCTCGCTGCCATCGCAAGGTGGCGCATCGATCCCGTGCTGGGCCTCGGCGAGACCTACCATTTGGCTGGAGCCGGGCAAACCAGCTGGTCCGGCTTGGCCGACCGGATCATGGAAGTAAGCCGCGACTGCGGCGGGGCCTCGGCCAGGATCGTGCCGATCAGCACGGCCGAATATCCCACCGCTGCGGCTCGTCCGCGCTTTTCAATCCTGGATTCGGCCAAGTTCCGCTCAACCTTCGACTTTGCGTGCGAGCCCTGGGAAGTGGCGGTTTCCAGGGTCGTCAAGCGTCTCGCAGGAGCGGCTGACTGAGATCGCGAGCCGAGACCGACCAGAACCTTAAAGCTTGTGGTAATCCCGATACCAGCGAACGAACCGGGGTACGCCTTCATCGATCCTCACCGAAGGCCGGAAACCGAGATCGCGTTGAATCGCGCTGATATCCGCATAGGTATCGCGAACGTCGCCGGGCTGCATCGGCATCAGCTTCTTTTCCGCCCTGCGCCCGCACGCCTCTTCCAAAAGGCTGATCATGCGGACTAGCTCTTCCGAATTGTTGTTGCCAATATTGTACAAGCGGTGCGGTGCCTTGCTTCCGCCGGCCTTCTCGAGCCCGTCATCAGGCGGCGGATTGTCCAATGCGGCGACAACTCCCGTGACGATGTCGTCGATAAAGGTGAAATCGCGCCGCATATTGCCTTCGCCGAACACCTCGATCGGCTCCCC
>JALYGI010000196.1 GCA_030777185.1 Pseudomonadota bacterium | reverse complement strand
GACCGAGTCCTAAGCGGCCTGCCGCACGGGTCACGCTACGCTCAGCCAAAAGGGCGTCCAGCGCGACGAGCAGATTCAGGTCCACGCGAGTAAGATTGATGTGATCAATAGTCATTATGCGCTCAATCGATTTGCTTCATTTCTAAATCATGCTTACGATCTGGGCAAGTTCGGGACCGCGAACGCAGCACAATCAACAGGCCCGATCGCTGCGAAAGATTGTCAGGAGGAAGCCGATGAACGACGTGCAGACGCTTGAGGCGGGCGCGGATGTCAAGATCAGCAAGGTCCGCATCCCGAGCGGCGGCGTGTCATTGGCCGCGGATCTCTATGAGCCGACCGGACCGGCCCCGTCAGCAGGGCGTCCGGCGCTGGTTATCGGCCACGGCTTCAGCTTCGTGAAGGAAGGGCTGCAAGATCAGGGGCATTTCTTCGCCAAGGCGGGCTACGTCACGCTCGCGATCGATTACCTGTCAACGGCGGTCGGATTCCATACCAGCGGGGCGGAGTAAAAGCGGGCCAGTGATCGCGGAGGCATGAGATATGCCGAGGGGCCCGATCGGGCCCCTCGGCATATCCTCGGCGGCTTTTCGGATCAGGTGGAGATGATCTCGCCAGTGTTGGGATCGACCATTTCGGTGGCCTGGTTTTGCTCCGCCCGGGCGGCGGCGCGACGACGACCGGCGGACTGCTTTAGTCGATAGCTGTCGCCGTTCATGGTCAGGATGGTGACGTGATGCGTGAGGCGGTCGAGCAGCGCGCCGGTAAGCCGTTCTGAGCCCAGCACCTGCGTCCAGTCCTCGAACGGCAGGTTGGATGTGACGATGGTCGAGCCGCGCTCGTAGCGCTGCGAGAAGACCTCGAACAGCAGCTCGGCGCCGGTGGGCGACAGCGGCACGTAACCGAGTTCGTCGATGATCAGCAGCTTCACTGCTTGCAGATCGCGCTGGAGCTTGAGAAGCCGCCGCTCGTCGCGGGCTTCCAGCAGCTGGTTAACCAGCGAGGCGGCGGTCGTGAACGCGACCGTGAACCCCTTCTGGCAGGCCGCCAGGCCGAGCGCGAGCGCGACGTGGCTCTTGCCCGTGCCGCTGTTGCCCAACGCGATCACGTTCTCGCGGCGCAGGATGTATTCCGAGCGGGCGAGTTCGAAGACGAGCATCTTGTTGAGGCTGGGAATGGCGGCGAAGTCGAACGTGTCGAAGCTCTTCACCGCCGGGAACCGCGCCGCCCGGATCCGCCGCTCAATGGTCCGCCGCTCCCGGTCGATCAGCTCGAGCTCGATGAGCCGGAGCAGGTAGCGGGGATGGTCGACGCCGTCGCGCGCGCACTCGCGGGCTACCTTGTCATACTCGCGAAGCACCGTCGGCAGCTTCAGCTGGAGGTGATGAGCGAGCAGGACCTGCGGCGTGCCGCTCGTCGTTCCGGTCGGCATCGTGTCGTCAGCCGGCCTGATCATGCCGCCAGCTCCGGCACGAGCGCCGCATAGTCGGCGGCCGAGGTCGTCTTCACGTCCATCTTCGGCAGATGCGGGTAGGCGGCAAGGTCGAGCCGGGCGGGTCGCCGCTCGATGCGCGCCAGCGCGATCAGCTTGACGGCATCGAAGCCGATCGCGCCGAGCCGGATAGCCTCGGTCACCGCGAATGTCACCACCTCCTGCGGCATCGCCTCCAGCAGCCGGAGCACCTGAATGAACTCGCGCTTGCCCCGGTTCTCCAACCGCGCCTCCAGCAGGTGGCGCAGGTGCTGGAATACCTCCGGCAGCGCCCAGCCTTGCAGCGCCGCCGCCTGGTCGAGCGCGTTGGGCTTGGTCTCGATCAGCGCAAGGTAATGGAGCGGGTTCGCGACGAACACGCCTTCGCCATAGCAGCGCGGATGCCGAGCGATCTCCTGGCCGCCGCAGAGGATGAAGACCTCGTCGACGAAGCCCTTCCCTACGACGTCTTGGAAGCCATAGGCGGTCGGCACCGAATAGTCGTTCGAGCGATAGCGCACGAGCGCGGTTGACGAGACCCGTCCCGCGCGCTTCTCGCACGCTTCCAGCGGCACCGCCGGAAGGACGCGCAACGCTGCGCTATCAGCGACCAGGCGCTCGCCAATGGTCTCGGCGTGGCGCCCAGCCCGATCGCCCTGGCGGGCGCGGCAGCGCTTCTCAAGCCTGGCAGTCAGCTCCTCGAAACTCGCAACTTCCGGGACAGGCGTCATGAAGTTGGCCCGAGAGTATTTGACCAAGCCCTCGACTTTTCCCTTGTCGTTGCCCTTTCCGGGTCGGCCGAAGCGGTCCCGGAACAGATAATGACTGACCAGCTCGGTGAAGGCGCGCGTCCGCTCGCGCTTGCCGTCCCCGCAGATCTTCGCCACCGCAACCTTGGTGTTGTCGTACAGGATCGACAGCGGCACGCCGCCGAAGAAGGCGAACGCCGACACATGCCCGTCGAGAAACGCCTCCGTCGTCTCCCGCGGATACGCCTTCACAAAGCACGCATCCGAGTGCGGCATATCCATGCAGAAGAAGTGGACCTTCTGGCGCACGCCGCGGATCACCGCGACCGCCTCGCCGAAGTCCACCTGCGCATGCCCGGGTGGGTGCGCCAACGGCACGAAGGTTTCCCGTCCGCGCGCCCGGCAGACCCGCACGTAATCCTTCACCACCGTGTAGCCGCCGGCAAAGCCGTGCTCGTCGCGCAGCCGCTCGAAGATCCGCTTGGCCGTGTGTCGCTGCTTCACCGGTGCGGTCCGATCCGCCTCCACAATCGCATCGATCACCGGGAGCAACGGTCCCAGCTTCGGCTTCTGCACCGGCTTCGTTCGCGTGTAGCCCGGCGGCAGCGAGAACCGGCACATCTTCGCCACCGTCTCGCGGCTCAGCCCGAATACCCGCGCCGCTTCGCGCCGGCTGTTGCCCTCGACAAACACGAAGCGCCGAACGGCGGCGTAAGTCTCCACGGCAAACATTCCCGGCCGCCCCCGAAAGAGCTCAGCCTAGCTACTGGCCGGATTTTACTCCGCCTCGCTCAGCACCGCGCCGGCGTTCCAGTGGCCAACTATTTCACCGCCGTGCACGGCGCCCCAGGTGCTGTTGACACGCCCATGCTATGGAGCAATCCCGACATCGCGAGCGGGGTGGAGAAAATTACCGGGACCGTCGGCGGCCGGATGAATTGGCCGCAGCCGTCTGCTCTCTTGCCTCTGATGAAGCGAGCTTCATCAGC
>JALYGI010000195.1 GCA_030777185.1 Pseudomonadota bacterium | reverse complement strand
TCGCCCTTGTCGACGAGGCCGGCGGATTTCCAATCGCCGCCGAAATCCCTGCGCGGCGTGAGCGCGATCGCGGCCGGCCCGGCATCGACCCGCGCCACCTTGGCGGCGCGCGCCAGGAGGCGGATGCGCGCAAGCTCAACGAGCCTCCGGGCTTCGGCAGGGCGCCCGCCGAACCTGTCTTCCAGCTCCTCGGCAAGCGAATCCACCTGGGCCGCCGACGCGGTTCGGGCGAGGCGGACATAGAGGTTGATCCGCACTTCCTCTTCCGGGATCCAGCTTTCGGGCAGCCGACCGCTCAGCCCAAGACTGAGCTCGGGCATCCAATCGTCCACATCCTCGCGTCGTGCGACCCGCAGGGCCTGCTCAAGGAGGTGCTGGTAAAGGCCGAGGCCGATCAGCTTCATGTGCCCGGCCTGCTGTTCCCCCAGAAGCTCGCCCGCGCCGCGAAGGTCGAGGTCGCGCGCGCTGATCGCGAAGCCGGCGCCAAGCTGGTCAAGCGCCTCCATAGTGCGCAGGCGCTTCATGGTGGCAGGCGCGATCGTCGTGCCGGCCTCGGTGAGGAGAAGGAGATGGCCGCGCGCGCGTCCGCGACCGACGCGGCCGCGAAGCTGGTGGAGCTGCGCCAGCCCAAACCGATCCGCTCGCCAGATGATCATCGTGTTGGCGCGCGGGATGTCGAGCCCGGCCTCGATGATGTTGGTCGCGAGCAGGATGTCGCCATCGCCGCTCGAAAAGCGGATCATCTGCTCGTCGATCTCGGCCGCTTGCATCTTTCCGTGCGCCTGGCGGAGCTTGAGGCCGGGTACCAGCGCGCGCAGCTTCGCCGCCATCGGCTCCATATCCTCGATCCGGGGAACCACCACGAAGCTCTGGCCGCCGCGCCGTTTCTCCCGGAGCAAGGCGGGGCGGACCAGCTCGGGCACGAAACCCGCTACGCTGGTGCGCGTCGGCAGCCGGCGGGCGGGCGGAGTGGTGATGAGCGAGAGGTGCTGCAGGCCGACGAGCGCCGTCTGAAGCGTCCGCGGGATCGGCGTCGCGGTAAGGGTGAGGACATGGAGGCCGGCACCGAGATCGCGCAGCTTGCGCTTGGTTCCGGCGCCGAACCTTTGTTCTTCGTCAATGATCACAAGCGCAAGGTCGTGGAAGCTTACGGCTTTGCCGGCGATCGCCTGAGTGCCGATCACAATCCGGATCGATCCGTCGGCAAGCCCTTTCTTCACCTCCCGCGCCTCGGCCGGCGACGAAAGGCGGGACAGGCCGGCAACCTTGATGCCGAGCTTGCGGAAGCGCTTGGTGAACGTCTCGATATGCTGGCGCACGAGCACGGTGGTGGGCGCGACCAGCGCGACCTGCTTTCCAGCGAGAGCGGCGATCGCCGCCGCGCGCAATGCGACCTCGGTTTTGCCATAGCCGACGTCGCCGACCACCAGCCGGTCCATTGGCTTGCCTGAGGCAAGGTCGGTCCGCGCCGCCTCGATCGCGCGAAGCTGGTCGGGCGTCTCGGTGAAGGCAAAGCCCGCCGCGAAGCGCTCGTAATCGGCAATTGGCGGATCCAGCACGGGCGCGGTCTCGCCAGCGCGTGCTTGGGCGAGCTCGACCAGTTGGCGCGCCGTCTGAGCGATCGCCTGATCGATTTCGGAGGGTCTTTTCTCCCAGCTCCTCCCATCGGGCTTGTCGAGCGACACGGCGTCCGCTTCCGCCCCGTAGCGCCAGAGCCGGTCTGCCTCCTCGACGGGCACGAGGCGTTGCGTTCCACCCGCATATTCGAGGCGAACGGCCTCGCTCTCCATCGCCGTCGTGGTGACGGTCTCAATTCCGCGAAGTACCCCGAGACCATGATCTTCGTGGATCACCGCGTCGCCAAGATGGAAATCGATTGCCTCCTGCAGGAGCGGGTTCGATGAGACGCCGCCGGCTAACTGTCGCGCCCGAGCTCCGAGCGCGTCGGCAGTCGCGATCACCGTCAGGCCAGGCTCGCTCCAGCCCCGGTCGAAATCCACTTCAGCCGCCAGCAGTGCGCCGGGTTCCGCCCGCTCGATCTCGCTCCAGCCGCTGACTTGGCGAGGCGCATCCTTCAGCCGCTGCTCGATCCGGCGCGAGAGGAAGCGAAGATCGCGGGCAGAGCCGGCGATGACGACCCGGTCGCCACGCTCCCGCGCCTCCTTCAGAGCTGTTAGAAGGAGCCTTTCGGGATTTCGTGCTTCGACAAAGCGTCTGGCCGGCTGTTCCCCATCTCCGGACAGGTCGATGCGCGTTCGGCCGGCGAGCGCGACCTTCCAATCCTCCGGTCCGACGAGCTTCGGCTTCGGGGGAGCACCGGGTCCTTCTTCGGAAAGCTCGATGAACCTGTCCCGTCGCTCCTCTGCTTCGGGGTCGAGCGCCACCGCGGCGTCGGGAAGGTGGTCGAAGATCGTACAGGCGTCCGCTTCCAGTGGCGGCTCGGCAGCCGGACGGATCACCAGCCGCTCCAGCTCATCTCCCGTCCCGAGCTGCGTCACCGGGTTGTAGAAGGCGATCCGTTCGACGCTTCCTCCTTCAAGGTGGATCCGCACCGGCGCCTCCGCATCGGCTGGGAAGATGTCGATGGCGCCGCTCCTGATCGCCATCTCGCCGGGCTCGTCGACCCGCTCGTCCAGGAAATAGCCGATCGCTTCCAATTCTGCGGCAAACGCCTCGCCGTCCAGATCCTCTCCGGGAGCAACGACGTACGGCTGGGCGGCAAAGGCACCGGGGGGTGCGACTGCTTGAGCGGCAGCGCTGGCATCGGTCACCAGGAGGACGGGACGCCCATCGCGGTGGTGAAGCGCGCTCAATGCAGCCCCGCGTCGCCCTGCGACGGCAGGGGACGATCGCGCGCCCTCTCCCGGCAAAGCATCGGCGGGCGGGAACCAAAGCACCCGAGCCGAGCACATCGCCGCCGCGGCCCTGGCGACGGCTTCGCCCCGCTGCTCTCCGCAAACAACCGCGATCACGCTGCCGCGGGCTAAGGCACTGCACAGCCGAGCGACGGTCGGCCCAAGCGGTGCGTGGGACCGGGCGCGAAGGCCGGAATTGCTGACATCGCCGCTGGGCGGGCGATCGTCCGCCGGGACTTGGAACATGGGGGTGATCCTTTGAAGAAGGGGCTCAACGTGGCTGCGGGGAGCCCCGTTCCACCCGCATCGGACGGAAAAAGGAACCAATCGGTTCGGAGGCGGTTCGATCGGGGACTTTGGTGGAGGTTCCTTGAAGTTCGTCATCTTCGGCCTCACCGTGAGCTCATCCTGGGGCAACGGGCATGCAACCTTGTGGCGCGGCCTCATCCGCGCGCTCGATCGGCAGGGGCACGAAGTCGTCTTTTTAGAGCGAGACGTTTCCTATTATGCCGGCGCCCGGGACCTTCATGCGCTGCCGGGCCGCTCGGAGCTCATTCTATATCCCAGCTGGGAGAGCGTCCGGCAAAAGGCCGCGGCTGAAGTCGCCGGCGCTGACGTGGCAATGGTCACATCCTATTGCCCGGACGCGATCGCGGCATCCGATTTGATCCTCGAACGCGCTCCGGCGCTCAGGCTGTTCTACGATCTCGACACGCCCGTAACGCTTGCGCGGCTCAGCGCGGGCGCGGTGGTGCCCTATCTTCCGCCCCAGGGCCTCGGCGATTTCGACCTGGTGCTAAGCTATACGGGCGGCGAGGCGCTGAACGCGCTGAAGCGCCGGCTCGGCGCGCGCAGGGTGGCACCGCTTTACGGACATGTCGATCCGGGGCTGCACAAGCCTGCCGAACCGCTGGACGCCTTTCGGGCGGATCTTTCCTATCTCGGCACTTATGCAGACGATCGGCAGGCGGCGCTCGAGGCGCTCTTCATCGAGCCGGCGCGGCTTCGCCCCGAGCAACGCTTCGTGATCGGCGGATCGGGATACCCGGAGGATTTCCCCTGGACGGACAATATCCATTTCGTCCGGCACTTGCCTCCGCCCGATCATCCCAGCTTCTTCTGCTCGTCCCGGCTGACGCTGAACGTCACCAGGGCCGACATGGCGGCGATGGGCTTTTGTCCGTCGGGGAGGCTGTTCGAGGCGGCGGCGTGCGGGGTTCCGGTGCTGAGCGACTGGTGGGAAGGGCTGGACAGCTTCTTCGAGCCGGGTCGCGAAATCCTGATCGCCCGAAGCACCGATGATGCCGTTGCGGCGCTCGATCTCCCAGGCGACGAAATCGCCGCGATCGCGGCGGCGGCGCGGGAGCGGACGCTGGGCGAGCACAGGTCCGAGGATAGAGCGCGGGAGCTCGTTTCCCTCCTCGAGGATCTCGAGACGAGCACAGCAATGGTGATGGCGGGAGAATGACATGTGGGGCGTGATACCAGCGGCGGGCAACGGGTCGCGCATCCAGCCGCTGGCTTTCTCCAAGGAGTTGCTGCCGGTCGGCGCCCAGTCCGTGGAGCGAGCGGAGCGGCCGAAAGCCGTCAGTGAGTATCTGGTGGACCGGATGGTCCGCGGCGGCGCCTCGAAGATCTGTTTCGTGATCTCGCCCGGCAAGTCCGATATCATGGAATATTATGGTACGGGCCGGGTGACGGTCGCGGACGTCGCTTATGTGGTCCAGCCGACCGCGGTGGGCCTGTGCGATGCGATCTTCCGCGCTGCGCCCGTGATCCCGAAGGACGAGCCGGTGCTGATCGGGCTGCCGGACACGATCTGGTTTCCGGAGGATGCGCTGGCGAGGCTGCCGGACGACAGGCTTTCCTTCCTGCTCTTCCCGGTTGAGGAGCCACGGCACTTCGACGCTGTGGTGACCGACGAGGCAGGCCGAGTGATCGAAATCCAGGTAAAATCGCCCGACGCGCGCTCAAAATGGATTTGGGGCGCGTTCAAGATGCCGGGCCACGTCTTCCACGAGCTGCACGCCTTCTGGCGGAGCCGCCCCGAGCCCGACGAATATGTCGGTACCCTGGTGAATGCCTGGCTGAGGCAGGGCGGTGAGGCCGTGGGAGTGAAAGCGGGCCAATCCTATGTCGATGTCGGCACGCTCGACGGCTACCGCTCGGCGATGCATATGCTGCGCCCAGGATCGGAGCCCATCCGCGAACAGGCCGTGGCCGCGGAATAGTCTCGTTCAGCTCCGGTGCCGATCGCGCGGCGATATCATTCGAAACCGATCAGCCGGCGGTCGAACGGAACCGCGCGGATCGTCGCTCCGGGCACCCCGGGGATGCCGCGTTCTGATCGATTTTCTAATAAACTCTGACCAAGTTTAATCGTTTACGGATGAGCCTCGCCTGGCCTAGCCTGTTCACAAGCAAGCATGGAGATGAGGCATGGACGCTAAAACCGGTGAATCGATGGGCTGCCCGGTGGACCGGCCAACGACGGTCCGCTCGCTGCTCGGTCGCACGAATCGGGACTGGTGGCCGGAGGCCCTCCCATTGGAAATTCTTAATCAGGGCGGCCTCTCGCCCGATCCGATGGGAGATGATTTCAATTACGCCGAAGCGTTCAATGAGCTCGATTATCAGGCGCTCAAGGACGACCTCAAAGCGCTGATGACCGACAGCCAACCCTGGTGGCCGGCGGACTACGGGAATTATGGCGGGCTTTTCATCCGCATGGCGTGGCATGCCGCCGGCACCTATCGCACGGCCGACGGGCGCGGCGGTGCCAATAGTGGCCAGCAGCGCTTCGCGCCGCTCAACAGCTGGCCCGACAATGGCAACCTCGACAAGGCGCGGCGCCTGCTGTGGCCGATCAAGCGCAAGTACGGCAAGAACATCAGCTGGGCCGACCTGTTCATCCTTACCGGGAACGTCGCAATCGAATCGATGGGCGGGCCGGTCTTGGGTTTCGGCGGGGGGCGCCGGGACGTGTTCGAGCCGGAGCGCGACATCTATTGGGGCTCGGAAGAGCATTTTGTCGGGCACCCGGACAACAAAACGCGCATCCTGCCCGAGGAGCAGCTGGAGCTGGAGCATCCGCTGGCTGCGGTCCAAATGGGCCTCATCTACGTCAATCCGGAAGGGCCCGGCGGCGTCCCCGACGCGCTGCAGTCCGCGCGTGACATCAAGCTGACGTTCGAGCGGATGGCGATGAACCACGAGGAGACGGTCGCTCTGACTGCCGGCGGCCACACCTTCGGCAAGGCGCATGGCGCGGGCGACCCAAGCCTCGTCGACGCCGCGCCTGAGGCGGCCGACATCGCGCTGCAGGGCCTGGGCTGGGCGAGCGCCCACGAAAGCGGATTCGGCGAGCATACGATCACCAGCGGCATCGAAGGTTCGTGGGTGAACACGCCGACGGAGTGGTCGGAGAATTATTTCCGGCTGCTTCTCGACTATGACTATGAGCTGGTCCGGAGTCCGGCGGGCGCCAAGCAATGGCAGCCGATCAACCAACGCGAAGAGGACATGGCGCCGGCGGCGCATGACCCCTCGAAGCGGGTGCCGACGATGATGACCACCGCCGACATGGCGCTGAAGGTCGATCCCGAATTCCGCGCGATCTCCGAGAAGTTCCGCAACGACCACGAGGCGTTCAAAGACGCCTTCGCCCGCGCTTGGTTCAAGCTCACTCATCGCGACATGGGGCCCAGGGTTCGCTACCTCGGGCCGGAGGTTCCGAACGAGGATATGATCTGGCAGGACCCGGTTCCCGCCGGGACAAAACCGTCCGACGCTGACGTTGCAGTGTTCAAGGCGAAGATTCTGGACTCGGGGTTCAGCGTCGGCCAGCTCGTGAAGGCCGCCTGGGCCTCGGCGTCAACCTATCGCCGGTCCGACCACCGCGGCGGCGCCAACGGCGCTCGCGTTCGGCTTGAGCCGCAGCGCGGATGGGCGGTCAACGAGCCGGAAGAGCTGGGCCGCATCCTCGCCCGTCTCGATGAGCTTCGCGGCCCCCTATCGATGGCCGATGCGATCGTGCTGGCGGGCACGGCGGCCGTTGAGAAGGCGGCGAGGGACGCCGGCTTCGACGTCGAGGTGCCGTTCACCGGCGGCCGCGGCGACGCGACGCAGGATTGGACCGACGTCGACAGCTTCGCGGTGATGGAGCCAGTGGCGGACGGCTTCCGCAACTATCTCAAGACGAAGCATTCGGTGAAGACCGAGGAACTGCTGCTCGACCGAGCCTCGCTGCTCGGCCTGTCGGTGCCGGAGATGACGGTTCTATTGGGGGGCCTACGCGTGCTCGGCGCCAACTACCAGGACCGGCCGGAAGGCGTCTTCACCAATCGCAAGGGCCAGCTTACCAACGACTTCTTCGTCAACCTGCTCGACAACGACACCTTCTGGCAGGTGGTCGACACGAGCGCGGACGAGGAGTTCATCGGCTACGACCGCGGCGGCAGGCACGAGAAATGGCGGGCGACCCGCACCGACCTCATCTTCGGCGCGAACAGCCAATTGCGCGCTGTCGCCGAGGTCTATGCCGAGAAGGGGCATGAGGAGAAGTTCGTCCGCGACTTCGTGAGCGCCTGGACCAAGGTGATGAACGCCGATCGCTTCGACGTGCCGCAGAACCCGGACAGCGTGGAGCCCATCGGCATCGCCGAACCGGCCCTGGCGAATCAGCAGTAAAGGCGCTCGTCGAGGATCGTTGAACAGCGCGAGGAGCGGGACCGAGCCGACGACATCGTCAGCGCGATCCCGCTCGCGGTGGCGAGCCCCGTTCCACCCGCATTGGACGGTAAAGGAACCAATCGGTTCGGCTTGGACGATCGCGATGCAGACGCTGCGGCGAGCTTCGGAAGCCCGCTGAAAGCAGTCCTGGGCCGCGGAATGGTCCCTTCAGCTCAGGCGGCTATGCCCCCGTGCCGCTCGGCGGCGAAATCATTCGAGACCGATCAGCCAGCGGCCGAGCGGAACCGCGCGGATTGTGGCTCCGGGCAGCGTCCGATTCAGATTGGCGCGGTGACGCATGATCCAGTCGAGGCAGCTCAGCTTGCTGTCGAACGTGCCGAACTCTAGGCGGCTGACGCGAAGCGTGTCCGTGTTGACCATGAACCGAGCTCCCCTGCGGCAGCCGGGAGCGCCGACCCAATCCCTTTGAGGCGAAACGACGGCCGGCACCCAATAGGTCCTGGTTGGGTCCAGACCGCCGATTTCGCTCCGTTCCTGGCT
>JALYGI010000194.1 GCA_030777185.1 Pseudomonadota bacterium | reverse complement strand
GCGGACGCATCCCGATGAGGAAGCAGTTCAGCTCGGTCAGCGTTGTCCTCGTCGCACGCGATGAATGCCCGCCTTTGGGCATTTTGGAAACTTTTGCCGAGCGGCTCGAAGCCCATTTCGTCGACGTCGAGTTCATCATCGTGGCAAACGATGTTGCTCCGTCCGGTGCGCTGGAGCTTAAAGGGCTTTGCGAAATGCTGCCGGACAGCCTCGTCGTCTTTCTCGGCGACCGGGTTCATGACGATGTCGCGCGACTGGTTGGGATCGATCATGCCGTCAGCGACCATGTGCTGTTCGCCACGCCGACTGCAGCGGAGGCGGAGGCGCTGGGGCTGCTTGTCGAGCCGCTTAGCGCCGGCTGCGATCTGGTCATCGGACGCATGCCGAACAAGATGTCGCGGGGACCCCTTAATCGGCTGCTCTTCTTCCTGTTCCGCGCGGTCGTCCGCTGGACCACCGGCTCGGATTTCGAGGACCAGCCGCCGACCCTCAGGATCCTCAGCCGAGCGGCGGCTCTCTACGTTGCTACCCGAAGAGAGGGCGAGGTGCTGGTGCGGGCCCGGGCCCTCGGCGCAGGTTTTCCAGCCGCCGAAATGAAGCTGCCGCATGATCCGAGCCGGCCAACCGGCAAAAGGTCGCTTCGCCGCGATCTCGCACGCGCCGCACGGCTCATGACCACCGGCAGCTCGGCGCTCCTTCGCGCCAGCTCATATCTCGCATTGCTGGGCGGGATCGCTTCCTCAATCTACGCCCTCTACGTGCTGTTGATCTTCCTGCTCGTGCCCAACGTCGAGCCGGGCTGGACGACGCTCTCGCTCCAGCTGTCGGGCATGCTGCTGCTGTTCAGCGTTCAGTTTTTGCTCCTGGCGGAGAACGTCATCCATATCTCCGCGACCAGCGGGATCAGCAACCGACGTCATCACATCATCAGGGAGTTGCGCAGCCCCTTGTCGCGTCGCAGCGCCCGGCTCAACATTGTCGATCAGGAGGGCCGCTTCGAGCTGGGAGCGCCGCGGCAGCCGGCCGGAAGCGAGGAACAATGACAAGCGCGGTCGGCGGAAAGAGCGCGCTCATCGGGCACAGCGGGTTCGTCGGCGGCACGCTGCTTCGTGCGCGCCGCTTCGATGATCTGTACAATTCTTCCAACATCGCCGACATGGCCGGCCGTTCTTACGACCTTGTCGTCTGCGCCGGCGTGTCCGCCGCCAAGTGGCTCGCGAACAAGGATCCGGACAAGGATCGAGCCGATATTGCGCGGCTGACGGAAGTGCTGGAACGCGTCGACGCACGCGAATTCATCCTGATATCCACCATCGACGTCTATCCCGACCCAGCGTCCGGGGCGGACGAGACCGCCCCGATCGACGCATCCGCCAATCATGCCTATGGCGCCAACCGGTACCGGCTCGAAGAGTGGGTGAAAGCGCGATTTCCCGGCACCAGGATCGTCCGCCTCCCGGCCCTGTTCGGTGAAGGGCTGCGGAAGAATGCGGTCTATGATCTGCTGAACGACAATGCCACCAGCAGCATCAATCCCCTCGCCAGCTTCCAATGGTATCCGATGCGCCGGCTGGCGCTCGACCTCGAACGCGTTCGGAGCGCCGACCTGCGGCTCGTCAACCTGTTCGGCGAGCCCCTGCCGATGCGCGAGGTGAAGGACGCCTTCTTTCCGGCGGCAAGCCTCGGCCCGGAAGCGCATCCGGCGCCGCATTATGATCTTCGAACGATTCACGCGGAGCTATTCGGCGGAAGCGGCGGCTATGTCGTCGACGCGACAACCTCGCTCGGCGAGATGGCGCGGTTCGTGGCGGCCGAGCGGCGGCGCCTTTCGGCACGGGGCTAGGCCATGCTGGCAGGCCTTGCAGCGTCGAACATCGCCTGGCCGCACCGCGACTTCGAGCGGGCGCTGGAGCTGCTGCCGGAGCTTGGCCTCACCGGCATGGAAATCGCGCCCTATAACGTCTTCGGGACCTGGGACGTCGCCGACGAAGACATCCGGGCGCTGCGCTCGCGGATCGAAGCAGCGGGGCTGGTCTGCCCCGCGCTGCAAGGCATTCTTTTCGGCGTGCCCGGCGCGGCGCTTTTCGAAAGCGACGAGGCGCGCCGGGCGCTGGCCCAGCACCTCGAAAAGGTGGCCCGCATGGCAAGTTTGCTCGGCGCCTCCGCCTGCGTCCTCGGTGCTCCCCGCCAGCGTGATCCCGGCAACCTCCAATCCGCGGACGCCCAGGCGATCGCGATCGATTTTCTGCGCAGCGTCGCCGCCGCCTTTGGCGATCGTGGAACCTCGCTCGCCTTCGAGGCCAATGCCAGGCTTTACGCCTGCCGCTTCGTCACCACGACCCGAGAGGCCGTCGATCTGGTTCGAGCCGTCGATCGGCCAGGAATCGCGCTGCAGATCGACATGGGGACGATCTTCCTTGAGGGCGAGGATCCGCTTGTGCTGCACGATGCAGCGCCGCTTGCCGCCCATGCCCATGTCAGCGAGCCCAACCTGCAGCCGCTCGGGTCCGAAGGCCTCGATCACCGGCCGCTCGCGTCGGCGTTGAAGACAAGCGGCTATGCAGGTTTCCTGTCGATTGAAATGCGCTCGGGAGAGGGCTGGGAAGCTGCCCTCCGGCACGCCGCCCGGCTGCTGCAGGAGGAATATCTTTGACCCAGGCCCCGCCGCGCGAACTGCCGGCTTCCGACAGCTTCGTCTTCGCTCCCAAGGCACATGATGTCGCGCTCGTCATCCCCGTGATCAACGAAGGCGAACGGATCAAAGCGCAGCTGCAGCGTATCCACGCCCGCAGGCCCGCCGTGGATGTGATCATCGCCGACGGAGGCTCGACCGACGGCTCTCTCGAGCACGACTTCCTGCGCGCCCTCGGGGTCCGGGCGCTGCTGGTGAAACGAGGTCCCGGCAAGGTCGGCGCACAGCTGCGGCTGGCTTATGCCTGGGCGCTCGACGAGGGCTATTCCGGCATCGTCACCATGGACGGCAACGGCAAGGACGGGGTCGAGGCCATCGATCTGTTCGTGGAGAAATTGCGCGAGGGCTACGACTATGTGCAGGGCTCGCGCTACGTGCCGGGAGGCAAGGCGATCAACACACCGCTCGACCGCAAGCTGGGCGGGCGACTGATCCACGCGCCGGTGCTCAGCCTGGCCGGACGCCGATGGTACACCGACACGACGAACGGTTTCCGGGGCTACTCACGGCGTTACCTGACCGACCCGCGGGTCAACCCCTTCCGCAGCATCTTCGACCGCTACCAACTGCTCTTCTACCTGACGGTGCGGGCCGGGCAGCTGGGCTACAAGGTGACGGAGGTTCCGGTGACTCGATCCTATCCCGCTAACGAGCCGCCGCCGAGCAAGATCGGCGGCTTTCGCGGCAAGGCCGAGCACCTGCTGGAGGTCGTGCAGGTGGCGTTGGGGCGTTTCAATCCGAGGTGATGCTGGAGGAGCCGGAGTGTCTCTTGGAGCTGATGAAAAAGGGCCTTATGTACGGCTAGAACCCATGCGTTCGCTGCCCGGAGAGCAACGCTCAGCAGCCGATAGAAGCCGACGTGGTGATCACCCGAACGTCCCGCAGCGATGAAATGACATGATCGGGCCTGGGCTGAACGGAAAAGTCCTGCCGATGGATGTTCCTGCCCGAACATTTCAAACAGATCGTTGTCCACCCCAGTTGCGCCGGTACGATGAAGTCCTTGCTTGTGTTATCGCCGATGAAGCTAAAGGAGCGGTCTGGGTACTTCTCTGCAAAAAATCGGTAGTTTCTCGGATCGGGCTTCTCCGAACCGAACTCCTCCGAGATTAAAATATCGGTCAGATAGGCCTGCAGCCCAAGCGCCTTTATCTTGTTCCTCTGGGTGAGACTTCGTCCATCGGTCATCAGCCCGATCGGCACGTTCAAAGATCTAAGCTGGTCGAGAAGCTCTTTCGCGCCCTCACCGAGGCCGATTCGAGGGAGGTGAGAACGATATTCTTGCAAAAGCCGGTCTTTACCGATCGCTGCCGGCATTGGAAGCTGGCTGAGGATCCACTCGAAGACATCCTCCCGCCGGTCAAAACGGTCCATCATTTCGGCAACGACCGAGCGGCCCAGCTGCTGATTCAGCAGGTCGTCGATGTGGCGAAATCCCGACTCAA